>CAUPXG010000004.1:0-159849 GCA_963515155.1 Streptococcus oralis
TGACTAGTCTTAACCTTCTCATAAACGTGTTCTGTGTCACCGTTTGGAAGTTTCTTAGTCTCTACGAAGCGGTAACCTGGGATATCTTTCTTAGGTTGTTCACCGTCTTCGGTTGGATAACCTGGAATGTCATTGCCTTCCTTATCCTTGTGACTAGTCTTAACCTTCTCATAAACGTGGACCACATTGCCTTTTTCATCAACCTTAGTTTCAACAATTTTATATCCTGGAATATCTTTCTTAGGTTGCGAACCATCTTCACTTGGTGCTAGGATATTTCCTTTAGTATCAACAAATGAAGTATTCGGACGTACAGTAGGGATGTATTTAGCTGTAATTGGGGTTCCATTCTTATCAACACGTTTAACTGTTACTCCAGTTGCTCGACCTACAAATTCTGGCTCTGGTGTGAAAGTAACTTTTCCAGCTTCATCAATAGTATATGTACCCTCACCTGGTACCTTCTTCTCTGTTGTACCATCGTCAAAGGTAGGCTTAACTGTTTCATCAATTTCTACCGGAATTTCTTTACCATTGATTGTTACTTTTCCGCCTTCAAATGTTGGTGTTCCTGATTGAGGTTGTCCTTTCGGACCTTCTGATTCTGAATCTTTTGAAGTAGGTGTAACCGGGATAACAACTGGGGTATACTTAGCTGTAATTGGGGTTCCATTCTTATCAACACGCTTAACAGTCACACCTGTTGCTTGACCTGTAAATGTCTTCTCGGGAGTAAAGGTTACTTTTCCAGTTTCATCAATAGTATATGTACCTTCACCTGGAATTGTCTTCTCTTTTGTACCATCATCAAACGTTGGTTTGACTGTTTCATCAATTTCAACAGTTTTCTCAATACCATTAACTTTGACTTTTCCACCTTCAAATGTTGGTGTTCCTGATTGAGTTGCACCCTGAACATCTGTTGTAATAACATCTGAACTTGTTGGAGTTGCTGGTTTAACAACTGGAGTGTATTTAGCTTTTACAGGAGTTCCATTCTCATCTACACGTTGAACTTCTACACCTGTTCCTTTTCCGGTAAATTGTGGTTCTGGCTTAAATTCTACCATACCATTATTTACAGTATAAGTACCTTCGCCTGGAATGACAATTGGTTGATCTGTTGGTTTTCCTGTTTTTGGATCAATAAGTTCAAGACCCTTGGTTTCATCAATAGGAACAATTTTTTCCACTCCATTAACAGTAACCCTACCACCTAGGAATGTAGGCACTCCTTTTTGAGTTGCACCTTGAATGTCTTCTGTAACAGCATCAGTAGCTGTTGGAATTGCTGCCTTAACAACTGGAGTGTAGCTTGCTGTAACGGGGGTTCCATTCTTGTCTTCACGTAAAACTTCAACACCTGATGCTTGACCTGTAAAGGTTTTTTCAGGAACAAAGGTTACTGTTCCGTCCGGTGCTACAGTATAAGTACCTTCACCCGGAATAGTGATAGAATCCACAACATTTCCAGTTTTAGAATCAATCAATTTAGCTGGAACAGTGTCATTCATCTCAACAGTAACTTCTTTTCCATTGACAACTGCAGTTCCACCTTGGAATTCTGGTTTTCCTGTTTGAGTTGCACCTTGAACATCTTCAGAAGTCGCAGGAACTCCAATAGGATTTACTGGGATAATTTGTGGCGTGTAAGTTGTCGTCACTTTAGTTCCATTTTCATCTTCTGCTTGCACAGTTGCTGGAGTAACCTTACCAGAATACAATTTATCCGTTGGACTAAAGGTTACCTTTCCAGTTGCTGAATCAATAGAGAATGTACCAATTTCAGTAGTCCCATCTTCAGCATAAGCTGGAGTTGTCTGACCTGCAGGAACTTCATTTCCTTCTTTATCAAGAAGTTTTACTGAACCCTGTTTAATTGGTGCAATTGCATCACCTTGAACAAATGTAGGAGTGCCTGTTTGTGTTGCTCCTTGAATATTTTCAGAAGTTGCTGGAGTTGCTGTTGGTGTAACTGGCGTAATCAATGGTGTGTAAGTTGTTTCAACCGAAATACCATTTTTATCTTTAGCTTGTACACGCACAGGTTGAACTTCACCACTATAAGTCTTATCAGTTGGGGTAAAGACTGCAACGGCTTGTTCACCAACTGTTTTCAGAGTATATGTACCAATAACATTTCCACTAGGGTCTTTAGCTGGAACAGATGTTGCTGGAGTTCCGGTTTCATCTAAAAGAGTGAAAGTAGCTGGGTCAATATCTACAGTCACCTGTTTACCATCCAGTGTAGTCGAACCACCATTGAATGTTACTGTACTTTCTTGAGTTGCTCCTTGGACATCAACTGACTTAGCAGGTTCTGCTGTTGGAGTAACACCTACAATATGTGGAGTATAAGTTGTCTTAACTTTTGTACCATTCTCATCTTCAGCCTGAACTGTTGCAGGTTGGACTTTACCTTTGTAAGTCTTATCGGTTGGACTGAATGTTACAGTATTTGAAGTTGGGTCAATTGTATATTCTCCTACTTTGTTACCATTCTCATCCAAAGCATCTACTGAAGCTCCAGGTGCTACCGGAGTACCATTCTTATCAAGAAGAACAGCTGAGTTCGGCTTGATTGGAGCAACAGAGTGTCCTTCTTTGAATGCTACCGTTCCTGTTTGAGTAGCGCCTTGGATACCAGTTGATTCTGCAGGAGTTGCTGTTGGAGTAACTGGTGTAACAGTTGGAGTATATGTTGCTGTCGCTGTAGCGGTAATAGGTTGTCCATCTTTATCTTGACCAAGAGTTGCTGTTAATGATACAGTCACTGGGGTTGCTGTACCTGTGAATGTTTTCAACGGAACAAATGTCACAACACCAGTTTCATTATTAATTGTGTATGTTCCTTGACCATCAATTGTTACTTGGTCAACTAACTTACCAGTGGTAGGATCTACCAACTTAGCAGGTGAAGTAGCACTTGGTGCCACAGGTGAGCCATCACCAACAGATGTAAAGGTTGGAGTACCTGTTTGAGTCGCTCCTTGAACATCTGTTGATGTTACATTATGACCTTCAATCGTGTCTGTTACTGTGATGTGGTAAGTTGTTGTAGCTGTTGATGAGCCAGCCCCATGATCCACACCAGATTCAGTTCCACCTATTGTAGCATCTGTTGTGTAATTGCCATTACTATCAATAACGTCAACTGTTACTGTATAGACTCCCACTTCACTCAGTGTATAACCACTAGCAAGATTATAGTTGTTTGCATCTTGTTTAGTGTCATAAACCTTCTGAACTCCTGAAGGAGATGTTACTGTAATACGAGTAATGTAAGTTGTTTTTCCGTACTTAGTATCTTCTGCATCAGAGATTGTCACTGCAGCTTTTGCTTCATTACGGAGATCTACCGCAGTTCCTTTAGTAGAAGTATAATCTTGTGAGCTTGCAGTTGGTTTCGTATTGACAACAGTCGCAACATCTGAGTTAGTTGCGATTGTTCCTCTAATGATTCCACCAAATCCTGATTTAGTATGAACTTCCCATGAATCATCACCCAACTTTTTAGCAGTAACTTCTGTTCCATCTGATGATGTCCATGTGTTTGAATGTTTGTCAAAAGTAATAGTTACTGACATACCATCGCCAGCTTGGTTAGTATTTTGAGAAACATATTCCGTCATTGGACGATCAGGAGTAGTTACACTGGTTACATTTCCATCTTTATCAAGTTGACGAGTATATTCGTAAATGAAGAATTTCATGCCGCCATCTAGTTTCGCTTCAGTGTATACTTGGCGTTTCGTCCAAGTTGTAGTCCCATCTCCATTTGCTGTTTTCACTTCGGCATAGTCGCCAGGTAACTCCCAGTGTCCAGTAGCCTTATTAAAAGTCGCAGTATGTTTTTGCCCATCAGTTCCATTCAATTCAACTCGCTCACGTAAGAAAGTTCCCTTAACATTTTCAGCTGATGCTTCTACTTTGATATTATCAACACCAACTTTTGCAGTTGCTTCTGACGTGACTGGAATATTAAAGACGGTATTTGAATCTACAGCACCTAGTTCTTGATTTTCAGTAACCGCAGTATTGGTTGAACCACTATCTACAAGCCATTTACCATTAACGGCTTTCAAGTTTGTTACAGTTCCATCTGGCATTGTAACCTTAGCACTTGTAGCACCTTTCGAGATTTTAACAGGAACTGTTGTTGAATAGGTTTCAACGTTTTGAACTTCAACTTTAGGCTTAACAACTACAGTAATAGAACCGTGAGCCTCTTGACCTGACTGATTCCATGTCGTATTATTAGATAATTTATCATAATCTTTAGCAAATACTGAAACGGTATAGATACCTGCCTCTGTCACCTTACCTCCAATGACAGCATTACCCATGTTGGTTCCAGCAGCTTTTTGCTCTTCAGAAGTACTGTTTGTTACAGTATAGTTGGTACCAGGAATCAACACTTTAGAATCATCTAATTCTGCTCCTATAGTGTTGTAGCCTGAGACACCTGTGACTGCTTTAGAAGAATTTTGACGAACTTTAACTACTTTACCTTCAGCAGTTGTATAGTCATAGTTTCCTGCTGAATTGCCAGGTATCGCACTAGCTCCCGAAAAATCATGAAAACGAAGATTGATATTCGCATCATCACCAACAGTTCTATCATAACGAGCTGAATCTGACTGAATTGTAGGAGGTGTGCTATCTTGCCAACCTACCCAACCAGCACGTAGATTCTGAATTTGGAAGGTGACAGTCCGCCCATCTGTATTCGTTGCAGTAATATTGAATCGTAAGTCATACACTCCATTTTCAATACCAGCAATTACTTTACCTTGAATGGTATCTGTCGCCTCATCATAAGCAACACCTGGTACAAGGTTAGTTGGTGTTACAGAGGTAAGACTCCAACCAGCTTGCTTAGCTTTTTCTGTAACTGCAATACGATCTTTCAAACCTTTAATATAAACTCTGTCAACTCCTTGTTCATACCCATAGCCATAAATTTCTGTAGCTAGGTATTCATAACCACCGTTAGCAGAGTATATTGACGTCGCACCGTTTGAAATTCTTGACCCATCCGCACGGAGTTTGTTTCTCCAAAGAGGGGCTTCTTCTGCTAATTTTTTAGCGGCATCAGGGGTTAATGGATAGTCTACACGTCCTTTGTTGTTATGACCAGTTTTTCCACCCTGTTCTGTATGCATCCCATTTCCAGCATTGGTATCTTCACCAGTCCGCTGATTAGAATAGACTTCTATCTCTAACCCTGTAGCATCAGTACCCGTAATTAATTTAATTTCTTGTACTGGAATTGTATAGGTATCTTTACCAGTATGATTTGCAGCGTTTGTTTCCGATGCATGAGTTGTGTTAGAACCCTCTTCGGCATAGAAATCTTGAGCAGCCAAAGCGACTCCAAAGTTTCCATCTTTTCCGATTCCTACTTTCTTCAAATCATTGTAGACAGCAATAATGGAATCATTTAAGCGTGACAATTGATCATTGATTTGTTTAGCTGTAACGCTATCCGTAACTAACACTTTTTTAGCTTCCGCAATAACTTCTTTATTATTAGCTATCGCTACCTCAATTGCCGCTTTGTTTTCAGCCTCAAGCTTATTTTTCCGGACTGCTTCAGTTGCTAAAACATTGGTTACCTCAGCTTCAGAGGTAACTTGTTCTAAGACCTTTTTAGCTTCTTGGACTGGTTTGACAGTTTCTTTTGTTTCTTCTACTTTTTCTGTAGCAGTGGTCGCCACTGGTTTGACTGCTGTAGTTGTTGCTGTTTCCTCAACTTGTTTCCCAGCTTCGTCTGACTCAACTACAACTGTAATCAAAGCTTCAACTTTAGCATGCTCTGTATCGATATCAGCCTGTTTTGCAGTTTCGTTTGCAAGAACTGCCTTTGCCGCAGTCAATACTTCATTTGCAGTAGCTATCGCTGTTGCATCAGCTTTCTTTGCAGATGCAATCTTCGCTTCTAACTCAACTACTTTTTTAGTCAGAGCAGTCTTATCAACTTTTTTAGTCTCTACTACTTTTTCTGACGCCTTAGCTTCAGATTTCTCCGCCGTTATAGTTGACTCCGACTCCTTTGTTGCTACTGGTGTTGTCGTTGCCACTGTTGCATCTGCACCTTGTACTTCCGCTGCCGATACCGCACCATTACCTAGGAACATCATCAAACCGGCCGCAATTGCCACCGATGCTGCCCCAAAGCTGTACTTCCGAATGCCATAACGAATGTACTTCTCCGTTCTAAAATCCTGTTGCTTACTCTTCATAAGATAGACAACCTTCCTATTTTTATTATATCGATATTGAAATATAGAAAAAACGAAATTTCTTCCCTACTCAAAAAATGGTCCTTAAATTTCATTATTCTAAAAGGATTATATCCTCGTATTCAATATGCATATTCATACTAACACTTTTCCCTATCTTTTTCAACAATTTATATAATTTTATTTTAGAAAAATACAAAAATAATTTAATGGTAAATACTTTAAAAAACCAATATTCATGCAGGTTTACAGCGTGTAAATTCCAGGAACCATTTATCTTATAATTAAATAAAATACACTTTGATGTATCATTTTATTTTTTAGAGTCTTGTAGAAGTTAAATTTTCCCAAGTCTTACATTGTTATAACAAAAAATTTTCTATAAGAAGTGCACCAATTTAACAGTATATTTCTTAGCCATTATTTATAGATTATCATGAAGATTTGACTTAGAGGCCTAGAATCTAAACCTTGACTAGAGATTCTTTTTTTGTTAAAATGTAACAAATCTTATTACATCTAATATAAGATAAATCCATGAAAGGACTTCTACTATGAAATCATTAAAAGGTATTTTATTTATCGGACTTAGTATGCTTCTGACTATCCTAGCTTGGCTCAGTTCAGGTGCTAGTCAGTTTCTAATCCCTGGTTTAGCTCTCACTACCCTCTCACTTACTTTTATACTAGCTAGCCGTTTACCCTTGCTTGAGGCTTGGTTCAACGGACTTGAAAAGATGTATCTAGCTCATAAATTCACGGCTTTTCTATCCATTCTCCTACTAACCCTACACAACTTTAGCATGGGCGGTCTCTGGGGTTCGCATTTGGCCGCACAGTTTGGAAATATCGCTATCTATATCTTTATCAGTATCATTCTGGTTGCCTATCTGGGACAGTACATCCAGTATGAAGCTTGGAGATGGATTCATCGATTGGTTTATCTAGCCTATATCTTTGGCCTTTTTCATGTTTTGATGATCATGGGAAATCGCCTCCTCTCCTTTAGTTTCCTAGGTCTTATCTTTGGAATCTATGCTCTTTTAGGCTTGCTTGCAGGTTTTTATATTATTTTCCTTTATCAAAAGGTCGGTTTCACCTATCTTGGAAAAATCGTAGGAATCAAACGCCTCAACCACGATACGACTGAAATTGAAATAGAGCTCAGTCATCCTTTCACCTACGAATATGGACAATTTGCCTTTCTAAAAATTTTCCAAAAAGGTTTTGAGACTGCCCCACACCCTTTCTCCATCTCAGGAGGGCAAGGACGAACTCTTTATTTTACGATAAAAAACTCTGGTGACCACACCAAGAATATCTATGACAATCTTCAAGTTGGTAGCAAGGTTGCAGTTGATCGCGCCTATGGACATATGACTATGGAACATGGTCCAAAGCAGCAAATCTGGATCGCAGGTGGAATTGGAATGACACCTTTCATCTCTTATATCCGGGAGCATCCTATCCTAGACAGGAACGTTCGTTTCTACTATAGTTTCCGTGGAGAGGAAAATGCTGTCTACCTAGATCTACTTCGTGACTACGCCCGTCAAAATGCTAACTTTGACCTGCAGCTAGTCGATAGCAATGAAAAAGGATACCTGACTTTGGATCAAGAAGAAATCCCTGACCAGACTACAGTCTATATGTGTGGACCTCTTCCTATGATGAAGGCCCTTGCCAAGCAAATTAAGAAAAAGAATCCCAAAGCAAAACTCATTTACGAAGGTTTCAAGTTTAAATAAGATCATTGTCCCTCTAACACAAAAGAGGAACTTTCTTTTCACTTTATTTCCCTCTTCTGTGCTATACTTAGTTTAGTACATTCTTTGAGATTGGAGCCAGTATGAAAATCCATAAAACCGTGAATCCCGTTGCTTATGAAAACACTTATTATCTGGAAGGAGACCAACACCTGATTGTGGTTGACCCAGGTAGCCATTGGGAAGCTATTCGCAAGACTATCGAAAAAATCAACAAACCAGTCTGCGCGATTCTCCTGACCCACACCCACTACGACCATATTATGAGTCTGGACTTGGTTCGTGAAACTTTTGGAAATCCTCCAGTTTATGTAGCAGAGAGTGAAGCTAGCTGGCTTTACACTCCAGTCGATAATCTCTCTGGTCTCCCTCGTCATGATGATCTGGCAGATGTGGTCGCAAAACCAGCAGAACACACCTTTGTCTTTCACGAGGAATACCAGCTTGAGGAATTTCGTTTTACAGTTCTACCAACCCCAGGGCACTCTATCGGCGGTGTTTCTATCGTCTTTCCTGATGCTCATCTAGTCTTGACGGGAGATGCTCTTTTCCGAGAAACCATCGGACGGACAGACCTTCCTACAGGTAGCACGGAACAACTCCTCCATAGCATTCAGACGCAACTCTTCACCCTTCCTAACTACGATGTCTATCCTGGACATGGTCCAGCTACGACTATCGCTCACGAAAAGACCTTTAATCCCTTTTTCTAACAAGCAAAAAACCAAGGATAATTTCCTTGGTTTTTTGTAGCTTCTATTTTTATGTTAATATTTGCTCAGAAGAATCAATATTGACTAGAAAAGTAATTCAAAACTAATTAGCCGGATTCAATTCTTTCCAACCAATGTTAGACAAATCAAGCTTTTCAGAAGAAATATCTAAAACTTGCTCTGCTTTTTCGTTGCCACCGATTTGAATAGTTGCTTCTTTAATCTTCTGCACTCCATTTTTATCAAACGAATATAGAGCCAGATTCATTTCTGGACGAGTTGACTGCCAGTCTGCATAAGAGACTTGACCGTTTTCATAAATATCAAATCCTGAGCGAAAACCACCTGCAGAAGCTATATATGCTGTGTGAAGTAAGCTAGGTTTTTGATTTTCCAAATAATAAATAGCTGAAACAAATTTTTCATCGCCAATAAGCAACTCGTCTTGACCATCCTTATTCAAATCAACAATTGCGTATTTCCAATCGGGTGCATTATGATAATCCATTCGAGAGAAAACTAGGCCATATTCTTCTGAAGTAATCTTATCTTGTTTATTTTCCTTGTATAAATCTTCTCTATTACCTTGTTTTAAAAGGTCTGTAAAGTGATTATAGCGTTCAATAACTTCTTTATATAAATCTTGTCCAGTTCCTTTCTTATTTTCAGCAGTCGATTGTGATTCCTTGGTTGACGAGTCACTAGTATTTTCAGCCTTTGCTTCTGTTGATACACTAGTCTTATCGTCTTTGGAGACAGATGATAGTGCAGATGAAGGTTCTGTATTGTTCCTATTTTTATTGAGACTACAAGATGCTAAAACTGAAATCGAAAGAATAGCTGAAAGCGTCATTAAAAATTTCTTCATGTTAACCTCGATAGCATTGCATTTTCAGATTGATAAACTTCAAAAATGAACCATTAATTCCAAGATGATACTTGGTTAGAGACTTACTTTACCAAATAATCACACGGTCCTCTGGTGAACGCCACATGCCGTCGCCTTCTTTGACATCGTATGTTGTAAAGAAGTCATCGAAGTTTGGCACTTGCACATTGACACGGAGTTTGGCAGGCGCGTGCACATCGACACTGGCCATAAGTTTCATCAATTCTGGACGGCCTTTCATGCGCCAGATACGAGCAAAGTTGTGGAAAAATTCTTCAGCTGAGAAGTCTGGTTCTCTCTTAGCAGCTTCAAGGGCTGCAGCAATTCCTCCCAAGTCAGCAACGTTTTCAGACACGGTTAGTTTCCCGTTGATTCTTGCACCGTAAGATTCTTGCCCATCAAACTGGTCGATAACTTTTTGTGTTTTTTCTTTGAAAGCAGTATAGTCACTCTCTGTCCACCAATCCTTGAGGCTACCATTTTCATCAAAGGACGCACCATTTGTGTCAAAGGCATGAGAAATCTCGTGAGCAATAACAGCACCAATACCACCGTAGTTGGCTGAAGACGACTGGTGCAAGTCATAGAATGGAGCCTGTAAAATAGCCGCTGGGAAGACAATCAAGTTCTTCTGAGGATTATAGTAGGCATTGACCATATGAGCAGGCATGCCCCACTCCTTGTAGTCAACCGGTTGGTTCCACTTACTCCAGCTGTGCTTGATTTCCACACGCGCAAAGGCTAGGGCATTCTCAAAGAGACTGGCAGTTTCATCCACTACTTTGTCCTTGTAGCGTTCTGGCAATTCCTCTGGATAACCGATATAAGGCTTGATGACATTGAGTTTGACAATGGCCTTATCACGCGTTTCAGGTGTGAGCCAGTCGTTCTTAGCCAAGCGTTCCTTATAAACGTCAATCATAGTTGCTACTTTTTTCTCTACGTCTGCCTTGGCTTCTGGAGAGAATTTTTCATGCGCATACCAGAGACCAAGAGCTTGCTTGAAAGGACCTTGGGCCAAGTGATAAGCTGCCTTGACCTTGTCCTGTGCTTCTGGCACACCTGAAAGGGCACGTCCGTAGGCACCTGACAAAACACGAATCTCGTCAGTTAGATAGCTGGTTGAGAGATTGACCACACCCAAAGTCAAGGTTGCTTTGAGTAAAGGCCAAGCTTCTTCACTATAGAATTGGTCTGCTGCTTGCCAGAAACGTTCCTCGTCCACGATAACCTTGTCTGGTACTTGTCCAAGAACGATTTGGAAGAAGTCATCCAAAGGTAGGGCAGGGGCGAATTTCTTGAAATCTTCATAAGAATATGGATGGTAGAGTTTGGCATATTCTGAACTTTCTTCGTTAGAAAGTACCACAGCCGCAATGCGACGGTCCAATTCCAATCGTTTCTCTAATAAGTCTGCGATTTCCTCATCTGAAAAATCATAGGCTTTGAGAAGATTTGCAGTACTTTCCTTCCAAAGAGTCAAGAGTTCCTCACGCTGAGGATGGTCTTCAGCGTAGTAAGTCGTATCTGGCAAGATAGTCCCTGGTGCACTGGCCCAGAGAACATTGGTTCTGGCATCCATAAAGTCTGGCGATACACCAAATGGAAGGAAGTTTGGTTTCCCTGCTAGTTCAAACTCTGCCAGTTTGCTAGTAAAATCTGCAAAGCTCTCCAAATCTTGGTATTCCTTGAGCATTGGCAAAACAGGCTTGATCCCATCAGCTTCTCTCTTGTCAAAATCACGTACCATACGATGGTACTTAACAAAGTTTGCGAGGATAGCGTCCTCTGGAACATCTTCGCCTTCCAACCACTTGTCCGTAGTTGCCAGCATTAACTCTTCAATTTCCTCATCAAGGTCAATAAAGCCACCTGTTCGAGATTTATCAGCTGGAATAACAGCTGTTTTTTCCCATTCTCCATTGATTGCATCATAAAAATCGTCTTGATAACGTGTCATCTTGTTCTCGCTTTCATTTTTTCACTTATTCTTAGCTTAGCAAAAAACACTTGGGAATGCAATTAAAAATGGTCTCTCTTTTTTCTTCATTTTTCAGTTATTATTTTAAATTTTTTAAAAATTAACTTGACTTAATTTTTTTTTTAATGTATATTAAAAGACAGGAGGAAAACAACTGTATGATACGTATCGAAAACCTCAGTGTCTCCTACAAAGAAACGTTGGCACTAAAGGATATTTCACTAGCGCTCCACGGACCAACTATTACCGGAATTATTGGTCCAAACGGTGCTGGAAAATCAACTTTATTAAAAAGTATGTTGGGAATTATCCCACACGAAGGTCAGGCCTTTCTCGATGACAAAGAAGTCAAGAAATCTTTACATCGAGTTGCCTATGTCGAGCAAAAAATCCATATCGACTACAATTTCCCTATCAAGGTCAAGGAATGTGTCTCACTGGGACTCTATCCATCTATCCCGCTCTTCCACACTTTAAAGGCCAGCCACTGGAAAAAAGTGGCGGATGCACTTGAAATCGTTGGACTCTCAGACTATGCTGATCGCCAAATCAGTCAGCTCTCTGGAGGACAATTCCAACGTGTTTTGATTGCCCGCTGCTTAGTGCAGGAAGCTGACTACATCTTTTTAGATGAGCCTTTTGTCGGGATTGACTCGATCAGTGAAGAGATTATCATGAATACACTGAGAGACCTTAAAAAAGCTGGTAAAACAGTTCTCATCGTCCATCATGACCTCAGCAAAGTCCCTCATTATTTCGACCAAGTTATGCTTCTCAATCGAGAATTGGTTGCTATTGGTTCAACTGAAGAAACCTTTACCGAAGTCAATCTCAAAAAAGCTTATGGTAGTAAGCTCTTCTTTAATGGAGGAGACCTATGATAGTAGAATTTATCGATGGATTGCAACATTTCCATTTCCTACAAAATGCCTTGATAACAGCTATAGTCATCGGAGTGGTTGCTGGAGCTGTGGGATGTTTTATCATCCTACGTGGAATGTCTCTCATGGGGGATGCTATCTCTCACGCAGTTTTGCCCGGCGTAGCCCTTTCCTTTATCCTGGGAATTGATTTCTTTATTGGAGCAATCATCTTTGGCTTGATGGCTTCCATCATCATTACCTACATCAAGGGAAACTCTATCATCAAGAGTGACACTGCCATTGGTATTACCTTTTCATCTTTCTTAGCCTTAGGTGTCATCTTGATTAGTGTTGCCAAGAGTTCGACAGACCTCTTCCATATCCTTTTTGGGAATATCCTCGCTGTCCAAGATACGGACATGTGGATCACCATTGGTGTGGGTGCAGTCATTCTCTTGATTATCGGGATTTTCTTTAAACAACTATTGATTACATCCTTTGACGAACTCCTGGCTAAAGCCATGGGAATGCCCGTCAATTTCTACCACTATCTGCTCATGGTGCTCTTGACCCTTGTGTCAGTCACTGCCATGCAAAGTGTTGGAACGATTCTTATCGTGGCCATGTTGATCACCCCAGCTGCGACGGCTTACCTGTATGCTAATAGCCTAAAGAGCATGATTTTTCTTTCATCAACCCTAGGGGCAACCGCTTCTGTTTTGGGACTCTTTATCGGCTATAGCTTCAACCTCGCAGCAGGATCCAGCATCGTGCTCACATCCGCCAGCTTCTTCTTAATCAGTTTCTTTATCTCTCCAAAGCAACGATACTTGAAACTAAAAAATAAAAAAATCAATAAATAAGGGGAAACCCTTCTGGAGGAATCTAATGAAAAAATTAGGTACATTGCTTGTTCTTTTTCTTGCTATCATTGGATTAGCTGCCTGTGCTAGCGGAAAAAAAGACACAGCATCTACAAACCAAAAACTAAAGGTTGTAGCAACTAACTCTATCATCGCTGATATTACAAAGAATATCGCTGGTGACAAGATTGATCTTCACAGTATCGTTCCTGTTGGTCAAGATCCACACGAGTACGAACCACTTCCTGAAGACGTAAAGAAAACTTCTCAAGCTGATGTGATTTTCTATAACGGAATCAATCTTGAAACTGGTGGCAATGCTTGGTTTACCAAATTGGTCGAAAATGCCAAGAAAACTGAAAACAAGGACTACTTTTCAGTTAGTGACGGCGTAGATATCATCTACCTTGAAGGTCAAAACGAAAAAGGCAAAGAAGACCCACACGCTTGGCTCAACCTTGAAAATGGGATAATTTATGCTAAAAATATCGCTAAACAGTTGATTGCAAAAGACCCTAGCAACAAGGAATTCTACGAAAAAAATCTCAAAGACTATACTGAAAAGCTAGACAAACTGGACAAGGAAGCTAAAGAGAAATTTAACAATATCCCTGCTGAGAAGAAACTCATCGTAACCAGCGAAGGATGCTTCAAATACTTCTCTAAAGCCTACGGAGTTCCAAGTGCCTACATCTGGGAAATCAACACAGAAGAAGAAGGAACACCTGAACAAATTAAGACCTTGGTTGAAAAACTTCGCCAAACAAAAGTTCCATCACTCTTTGTTGAATCAAGTGTTGATGACCGTCCAATGAAGACTGTTTCACAAGACACAAACATCCCAATCTACGCACAAATCTTTACTGACTCAATCGCTGAAGAAGGAAAAGAAGGCGACAGCTACTACAACATGATGAAATACAACCTTGACAAGATTGCTGAAGGTTTGTCTAAGTAATCCATTAAAAACGTCGTTCTCACATGAACAGGCGTTTTTTATCGCTTAATTTCCAGTCAAATCATTGGAAAAATCTGACAATTCTCGGTAAAATAAAAGAAAAAAGAATGGAGTAGTTTCATGACCACTTTTCTCGGAAATCCTGTAACTTTTACAGGTAAACAACTGCAAGTCGGAGACAAGGCACTTGACTTTTCTCTTACGACAACCGATCTCTCTAAAAAAACGCTAGCTGACTTTGAAGGAAAGAAAAAAGTCTTGAGTGTTGTCCCTTCTATCGATACTGGTATCTGCTCAACGCAAACACGTCGATTCAACCAAGAACTAGCTAACCTCGACAATACCGTCGTTCTTACTGTTTCTATGGACCTACCATTTGCCCAAGGACGCTGGTGCGGGGCTGAAGGCCTTGACAATGCCATCATGCTATCAGACTACTTCGACCATTCTTTCGGACGCGATTATGCCCTCTTGATCAACGAATGGCATCTCCTTGCACGTGCCGTCTTTGTTCTCGATACTGACAATGTCATCCGTTATGTAGAATACGTTGACAATATCAACACGGAGCCAGACTTTGAAGCTGCTATTGCTGCAGTTAAAGAACTAGACTAAAATCACAAGCATTATGACAGAAAGCTAGAGAAATCTAGCTTTTTTTGGTATACTAGATGGAGAGAATGAACAAGAGGAAACGAATGACTCCAAATAAAGAAGATTATTTAAAATGTATTTATGAAATCGGTACGGACATGCAAAAAATCACCAACAAAGAGATTGCTGCCCGTATGCAGGTCTCTCCGCCTGCTGTAACAGAGATGATCAAACGCATGAAAAGTGAAAATCTCATCCTCAAGGATAAGGAGAACGGCTATCTATTGACAGATGTTGGCCTCAAACTGGTTTCTGAGCTCTATCGTAAACACCGTTTGATTGAAGTCTTTCTAGTTCACCATCTAGACTATACTAGCGATCAGATCCATGAGGAAGCTGAGGTCCTAGAGCACACTGTATCTGACCTCTTCGTAGAGAGACTGGATAAACTACTGGGCTTCCCTAAAACCTGCCCCCACGGAGGAACCATCCCAGCCAAGGGAGAGCTCTTGGTCGAAATCAACAACCTGCCTTTAGTAGATACCAAAGAAGCCGGTACCTATCTCGTGACTCGGGTTCATGATAGCTTTGACCTGCTCAAATACTTAGATAAGCATGAGATTCATATCGGTGACCAAGTCAAAGTCAAACAGTTTGATAATTTTTCCAATACCTTTACACTGGTCAACAAAGGTGAAGACCTCCAAGTTAGCATCGATATCGCAAAACAACTCTATGTCGAAAAAATCAACTAAGCCCTTATCCTTGAAAGAAATTCCTTTCAGGGATTTTTTATTATTTTAGTTGTAAGTTCCATTCGTTTGATGTAGAATGAAGCTAGATAAAAGAGGGAGGTCTTCCTATGAAAAAGCTCTTTAGAATCCATTTTGCAGCCATTGTAGTCAGCGATTTGCTACTACTATTTACATTTTTTTACACCAAATCCGAGACAGCTTTGGACTGGCTCCTACTCTCTGGATTCATTTTAATCCTTGCTCAAGGACTACTGCTATTTCGCTTGGTCAACCGACTCAAACATCATTTCGTTGAGATTTATCCTCAAATCAATAAAAAGTTTCGCTTCTACTATTTAGGAGTGCTCATTAGCGATTTTCTATTATTTGTCCTTTTAGCCTTCACTAGTTCTCAGCGATTTTCATCTCTTATGCCAATCGTCACTGGTTGTCATTCTACTTTATATTATATGACGGCTAGCCACCTAAGGGAAAACTATCCAGACTTTTACGACAAACACATTTCTTTATGGGAGTGTTTCTAAACAAAAACCAAGCCAGCTGGCTTGGTTTTCTTATCTATTTTTTGTATCAAGGATAATGGTGACCGGTCCGTCATTGACCAGCTCCACCTGCATATCCGCTCCAAAGATGCCTGTCTGAACAGGTACTTCCTGAGCTAGTTTTTGATTGAAAGCGTCATAAAAGTCTGATGCCCTATCAGGCTTAGCTGCACCTGTAAAGGCTGGACGATTGCCCTTCTTAGTATCTGCAAAGAGGGTAAACTGAGAAATAGAAAGGATTTCTCCTTCAATATCCTTGACAGACAGATTCATCTTGCCTTCTGCGTCTGGAAAAATCCGCATGTTAACAAGCTTTCTCACAGCATAGTCCAAATCTTCCTCTTGGTCCTCTGGGCCAACACCGACCAGTAATAAGAGCCCCTGATTGATTTTCCCATGAACCTGACCTTCGATACTCACTTGGGCTTTTTTAACCCGTTGGATAATGATTTTCATAATAGCCTTTCTAGTAACTGAGGGGAGAATTAGCCATTGGTCCGTTTGACAGAGTAGACCTCTGGCACACTCTTAATCTTATCCACGACTGTAGTCAGTGTAGAGAGGTTGGAAATACCAAAGGAGACATGGATATTGGCAAATTTCATATCCTTAGTTGGTTGAGCATTAACGGTTGAGATATTCTTGGTCGTGTTTGAGAGAACTTGCAGAACATCATTTAAGAGTCCTGTACGGTTGAGACCATAGATATCAATGTGGGCGGTGTATTCCTTGCTTGAGAATTGATCTTCCCACTCCACATCAAGGAGACGTTGCTCGTAGTTTTCTTGGGCACGGAGATTCATACAGTCCACACGGTGAATAGCTACACCACGACCCTTGGTAATGTAGCCAACAATGTCGTCACCCGGAACTGGATTGCAACACTTGGCAATCCGTACTAGGAGACCTGAGGCTCCTTCAATGACCACACCACCCTCATGCTTGACCTTGAGGGTTTCTTTATTTTCAACCTTAACTTCGCCACCTTTGACAAGCTCTTCTGCTTCCGCCTTGGCCTTGGCACGCTCTTCCTCACGGCGTTCTTTTTCGGTCAAACGGTTAAAGACGGTAATAGCGCCAATTTCTCCAAAACCAATGGCAGCATAGAGAGCTTCCTCTGTCTTGTAGCTGGTCTTTTGAAGGACCTCGTCCATGTGACGCTTGTCCATAAACTTATTGGCCACATAACCGTTTTCTTGGAACTGGGCCATCAGCATCTCACGGCCCTTGTTAACGGATAATTCCTTGTCTTGATTTTTAAAGAACTGGCGAATCTTGTTGCGCGCCTTGCTGGTCTTGACCATGTTGAGCCAGTCACGACTCGGTCCAAAGGAGTTGGGGTTGGTGATAATTTCAACCTGATCCCCTGTCTTAAGCTTGGTTGTTAGCGGAACCATACGGCCATTGACCTTGGCACCAGTCGCTTTTTCACCGACTTTGGTATGAATTTCATAGGCAAAGTCAATCGGGCCTGAATCTTTTGGAAGGGAACGAACTGCACCATCAGGAGTAAAGACATAAATCTCCTCAGCTAGGTAGTTTTCCTTAACAGAGTCCACAAATTCCTTGGCATCATCAGCCTGGTCTTGGAGCTCCATCATCTCCTTGATCCAGTTCATCCCAATAGCAGATTCCTTGCTGTTGACCTGCCCTTTAATGCCTTTCTTATAAGCCCAGTGAGCTGCTACCCCGTACTCAGCCACTTCGTGCATTTCCTTGGTCCGAATCTGGAATTCAATCGGTCCTTTTGGTCCATAAACGGTCGTATGGATAGACTGGTAACCATTGGCCTTACGATTAGCGATATAGTCTTTGAAGCGGCCTGGCATAGGTTTCCAAAGTTCATGCACATAACCCAACATGGCGTAAACATCACTCTGGGTATCTAAGATACAGCGAATGGCAATCAGATCATAAATCTCCTCAAAGCGTTTCTTCTTATCCTGCATCTTGCGAAAGATCGAATAGATATGCTTAGGACGACCATAGATTTTCCCTTTGAGATTGCGTTCGGTAGCATAGTCCTCCAACTTGGTTACGACTTCGTCGACCAAAGCCTCACGTTCTCTGCGTTTCTCCTTCATCATGTGGGTGATCTTGTAAAACTCAGTTGGATTGAGGTAACGGAAAGATAGATCTTCTAACTCCCACTTGACACTGGAAATCCCTAGACGATGAGCAAGTGGTGCGTAAATTTCCATGGTTTCTCTGGAAATACGCTCTTGCTTGTCCTTTCGAAGGTGTTTGAGAGTCCGCATATTGTGCAAACGGTCCGATAATTTAACCAAGATAACACGGATATCCTCAGACATGGCCATAAGCATCTTGCGGTGATTTTCAGCTAATTGTTCCTCAAGTGATTTGTACTCAACCTTACCAAGTTTGGTCACCCCATCAACGATAATCCGAACATCATGACCAAACTCTCTCTCCAGATCATCCAGTGTCGCATCTGTGTCTTCAACAACGTCATGCAAAAAACCACAGGCAACGGTTACGGCATCCAGCTTGAGCTTAGCCAGAATTCCTGCTACCTGAATGGGATGGATAATATAGGGCTCACCTGATTTCCGAAACTGCCCACTATGACAATCTACCGCATAAATCAATGCTTTTTGTACAAAAGCAACGTCTTCCTTTGTTAAATATTCTCTCGTTAAAGCGACTACCTGATCGCCCGTCAAATTCACTTCTTTTGGCATCTATACTCTCCAATTCTTCCTACCATTTTATCACTTTTTTAAGGATATGAAAACTAGAAAAGCCTGTTTTTATGCCAATACCAATCATTAAAAAAACACTGCCAGATTTCTCTAGCAGTGTTTTGACATTTCATTTGCTTAGTAGACTGTTTTTTCAGTTTCTACATCGAAGAAGTGTGCTTTGTTCAAGTCAAATCCAAGTTCAACTGTTGCACCTGTTTGCAAGTAGTCACGAGCATCCACTTTGGCAACAAATTCGTCTTTACCAACTTGGCAGTAAAGGTGAGATTCTGAACCAAGCAATTCTGATACTGAGATAGTAGCTTTGACAACTGATTCTGGGAATGTTTCAAGGAAAGCAGGTTCTGCATTCACATCTTCTGGACGGATACCAAAGATCAAGTCTTTTCCTTCGTAGCCTTTGTCACGAAGAACTTTCAAAGCACCTTCTGGCACTTTCAAGCGGAAACCGTCAGAAACAATTTCGCTACCAACCAATTTCACATTGATGAAGTTCATAGCTGGGCTTCCGATGAATCCTGCTACAAATTTGTTAACTGGGTTTTTGTAAACTTCTTGAGGTGTACCGATTTGTTCTACACGTCCGATAGTACCGGTACCAGCAGGGTTCTTAGTTGCTGACATGATAACGATACGGTCCGCAAGTGTCATCGCTTCTGTTTGGTCGTGCGTTACGTAGATAGTTGTAGCTCCGATACGACGGTGGATTTTCGCAATTTCAGCACGCATCGATACACGAAGTTTGGCATCCAAGTTTGACAAAGGTTCGTCCATCAAGAACACTTTTGCATCACGGACGATGGCACGACCCATGGCAACACGTTGACGTTGACCACCTGAGAGGTCAGCAGGTTTACGATCCAAGAATTCCTTCAAACCAAGGATTGCTGCCGCTTCTTGCACACGTTTGTCGATGTCTTCCTTGCTGTATTTACGCAATTTCAAACCGAAAGCCATGTTGTCATATACAGTCATGTGTGGGTAAAGAGCGTAGTTTTGGAATACCATGGCGATGTCACGGTCTTTTGGAGCTACGTCGTTGACAACCACGCCATCGATAGATGCAGTACCTTCTGTGATGTCTTCAAGACCAGCAATCATACGAAGAGTTGTTGATTTACCACATCCTGAAGGACCTACGAAAACGATAAATTCTTTGTCTTTGATGTCCAAGTTGAAGTCTTCAACTGAATAGTGTTCGCTGTTTGGATATTTTTTGTAAATGTTTTTAAGATTTAATTCTACCATCGAGGTGAACTCCTTTTGTCTTTTGATAGTTTTATTATAGATGAAAACGCTTTACTTTTCTATGGCAAGGTGACCAAAAAAATAAAAAAGTTCTGTGCAACTTGCACAAAACTTTAGAGAATATCTGGTAAAATCAACTGATAACAAAGAGTGAGATCCGTCAACTCCTTCAACTGAAGTCCTGTCAATTCTTCCCATCTATCAATCTTGTATTGGAGGGAGTTGCGGTGCAGATAGAGTTGCTGGGCCGTTTTAGTTAGGACGGCACTGTTTTCCCAGAGAGAAAGGATAATTTCCTGAATCTGGTCCTGGTCCAAAATCATCTGGTGCAGGCAGTCTTTAATGACTCTCAGGTCCACAATCCTTTCTCCCATACTCCAAAGATAGAGTTGTGAAAATGTATGAACACCTTGGTGACCCTGACGCCACCAAGTCTTAAACAAATCTCGCTCTGCTTTGATCAAGTCTGATAGAGCTTGAGGGCCTGTCTGAGACCATACCTGCCCCAACATGATAGACAGACGAAGGCCAAAGTCATACTCAACTGCTTCAATCGTATCAGATAAGATTGAGCGAACAGAGTTATACTTATCTTGTTGAAGCACGAAAACATAGTCCTGAGCACCGACCTGTAGCACTGTCTGGCAGTTTGGAAAGAGAGTCCGCATCATATCCAGCCAAGAGGCTAGGTTTTCGTGCTGATAATAGGATAGATGACAATAAACCAGTTGTATCTTTTTAAAAGTTTGAGGCGCCTGCCCCTTTCCCTCGATCAGATAGGGATACCAAGGATTGAGCGAACGAGCCTGCTCTTGCTGGGTCAAAAGGGCAACCAGCTGCTTTTCGCGCTCGCTGAGCCCAGCTTCCTCCAGTAAAATCCACTGCTGAGAAGCTAAAGGGAGAGTGAGATAGCCTAGTTTCTCAATCGGCTGATCTGAAATCTGAGCCTCAGGAAACCAGTCTAGTAATTCTTTTGCAAGCATTTCTACGCCTCCACTTTTTGGATACACCACGAAATCAAGGTCTCTAGACGCTCCATATTTTCAGTCAGATGAAGATAACCCATGACCGCTTCAAAGCCAGTCGACATGCGATAAGTTACGACATCCGCATTTTTAGCCTTTGTGTGGCTATTGGTATTGCGCCCACGTTTATAGATTTCTTCTTCTTTTTCCGTAAGGACTTGCTCCTCCAGCATGAGGGCAATCAGGCGAGCTTGAGCCTTGGCTGAGACATACTTGGTCGCCTCTTGGTGAAGTTTATTGGGCTTGGTCATGCCTTTGAGGATGAGGTGGCGGCGAATATACATGGAATAAACCGCATCTCCTTCAAAAGCTAACGCAATTCCATTAATGAGATTGACATCAATCACGTGTCCACCTCACTCCATCTTTGGTGTCAAGGAGCTTAATCCCTTGAGCAGCCAGTTGGTCACGGATTTGGTCTGCTGTCGCAAAGTCACGATTCGCACGCGCTTCTTGGCGTTTTTGAATCAAGGCTTCAATGTCTGCATCCAAAACTTCCTCGACAAAGACAATTCCAAAGACTTCCAACATAGCCGCAAGAGCTTGCTTGACACTTGCATCATAGTTGCCAGAGTTGATCCACTTGGCCATTTCAAAGACAACTGTGATACCATTGGCAGCGTTAAAGTCCTCATCCATGGCTGCAACAAACTTATCTTTAAAAGCTTGCAACTCTTGAGCATCTACATCTCCAGTAAATGGTTGTTCATAGGTATTTTTCAGATACTTGAGATTGGTCTCGGCATCCCGAACTGCTTTTTCTGTAAAGTTGATAGGCTTGCGGTAATGCTGAGTGGCAAAGAAGAAACGAAGCACTTGGCCATCGATGGTTTTGAGGGCATCGTGTACCGTAATAAAGTTCCCCAAGGACTTGGACATCTTGACGTTGTCGATATTGACAAAGCCATTATGCATCCAGTAGTTGGAAAAAGTATTGCCTGTTTTAGCTTCAGACTGGGCAATTTCATTGGTGTGATGCGGAAACTCCAGATCAGCTCCACCACCGTGGATATCAATAGTATCACCTAGAATCTCTGTCGACATGACCGAACACTCGATATGCCAGCCCGGACGACCAGGTCCCCAAGGACTGTCCCAAGAAATCTCGCCTGGTTTTGCAGCTTTCCAAAGGGCAAAGTCTACAGGATTTTCCTTGCGAGCCGTTTCTTCATCGGTACGACCTGAAGCACCCAGCTCCAAATCTTCCAAGGTTTTATTGGCTAACTTAGCATAGTTGTGAGATTTTTCCACGCGGAAGTAAACATCTCCTTGACTCTCGTAGGCAAAGCCTTTTTCAATCAAGTCAGCGACAAAACGAATGATGTCCGCCATAAACTCCACTACACGCGGATGGCGAGTCGCAGGTTTCACGCCCAAGGCCGTCACATCCTCACGAAAGGCAGCGATGTACTTGTCCGTAACCTCTTGAGGCGTGATGCCTTCTTCTTTGGCACGGTTGATAATCTTATCATCCACATCCGTGAAATTGGAAATATAGGCAACTTCGTAGCCACGGTATTCGAAATAACGACGAATGGTATCAAAAGCCACCGTCGAACGGGCATTCCCAACGTGGATATAGTTGTATACCGTAGGTCCACAGACATACATCTTAACCTTGCCGTCCTCGATTGGCACAAATTCTCGCAAATCACGAGACATGGTATCATAAATTTTAATCATGCGGTCCACTCCCTTCTCTATTTCTGACTTTTTCGGCTGAAAACCAGCTCTGCAAAAGGGCCAAATTGTCTGAGGCTATCCAGTTGGTAAAAGCGCTGCCCTTCCTCTTGGGTAAAGAGGGGAACCCCCTTTCCTAGGATAAGGGGCGCTATCTGAATAATGAGGTGGTCGAAAAGATCCGCATCCAAGAGCGGTCCTACCAAGGAATTACCACCAATCACAAAGACATTTTTGCCTTTGTCAATCTGGTGAACAAAGTCCACCACATCCCCAGCTACTGGCTGGTAATTGCTGACAGGCAGGTGCCTATCATGCGTAAAGACATAGTTTTCCGTAGCTTGATAAAAACTTTCTACATCTTGCAAATCTTGGATTTCCTCAAAGGTCCGCTTGCCCATGATGGTGATATCCATTTGCCTGTAAAAGTCATCATAGCCTGTATCCTCTACAGAACCAAGCTGATGCAGCCAGTCTATCCTGTGCTGGCTGTCTGCCAAGTAGCCATCCATGGTGATACAGCCGTAAAAATATACTGCCATTCTTGTAGTTACCTTTCTAGTTCCTTTGCTATTGTCAAAGCGATAGTGAAAAAAGTCATGGCATCAGCTGTCCGCTCTTCATGGCGGGCATCCCAGGTTCGGTTATGATGATCCACATAGTCAGCTGTGTAGAAGAACTGATAGACTTTACTCTTGCGAAATTGACTCCAAGCCATGATAGCTGAAGCTTCCATGTCCACCACTTTGGCTCCAGCAGCCAAGCGACGCTTGACCTTATCAGGCGTTTCTCGATAAAAGGCATCAGTCGTCCAAGACTTGGTGCGGATATGCTCGATATTGTGCTTGTCAAAGATGGCTTCCAGCTCAATCAGCAGAGACTCGTCATAGGCGACTTCGTCACCCGGTGGGGCATAGTGATAGCTAGTTCCTTCATCTCGCAATGCGACTGCAGGCAGGATGATCTTATCAGCCTGAATAGACTGATCTAGAACTCCGCAAGAACCAAAAACAATAAAGTTCTTAAATCCTCTTGCTTTGAGTTCTTCTAAGAGTCCAACAACCATTGGGGCTCCAATCGTAGCTATAGCAACTGCTACCTTACTCCCATCTTTTTCATAGATATACCATGGAAATCTACCATTTAGATTGGTTAGCTAGCCACCTTCGTAAACATCTACAAACTGCTTTACTCGTTCAACGATTTCTCCATTAAAAGATAAAATAATCGTTTCACAGATTTCTCCACCACCACGAATACTTCGATCAGTTGGTTCGATAACAGCAGGTACATTTTCGAATTCTTCTAATAGCATTTATTACTCTTTCGCATTCAGATAAACTACCTGTGTCTGTTTGACAAAGCCAATTTTTTCATACAAACGTTTGGCACCTACATTACTATCTTCCACGGCAATCTGAAATTCCTTATCATTTTGCTCAATTAGTTGGTTGACAAGGGACTTTGCTAAATAGCTTCCATAGCCTTGCCCACGTTCAAGCTCAGCTATTGCTAAGCCATAGAGGTAATTCGTATTAGTCGATAAATCTACCGTGCAAGTCCCAATAACCTGACCGTCTTTTAATAAAATATATAGGCGACTTTCTGGATCCTTCAGAGCTTCAGCGACATATCTATCCACAACTTCTCTCGATTCATGTTCCTCTGAAAATGCCTGAAATTTTAACTGACTAATTTGATCTTGATACGAACTATCTGCTAACAAAACTTCAAGATTGGAAAGCTTTTCTAACGGATAAGACCTTCTATCCTTACCTAACCAGGTTTCTGTATCCTCGTCCTCGACCAATCCCCAGTTGCTGACAAAATCAGGATAACGGTCTAGAAGAATACGTTCTGTCTGAAAAGTAACTGAACGAATAGGGAAAGAAGCCGTTTCTTTCTCAAAACTCGTAAACAAAGCACGCGCAATTCCCTGACGGCGATGATTTGGATGAACCAGTATCGTCACTTCCACATCTTGGTCATCAGCATAGACAGTTAATAGACCAACAAGTTCGCCTTTTTCATAATAAAGGAAAAAGGCGGGCATGTTTGGGTCAAAATTAAGCATGTTAGAAAGATAGGGATCACGATAAGTTCCATCATAGGCTTGGCAACAGTTAATTAGTTTTTTCGCCTCAAATAACTCCTCTTGGCTTAACTTGTTTCTTGCTTGAATCATATAGGTAACCTCTACAACCCCGACGATCTGTGGCTGGCTTCTCTAGCCTGCTCTAGTTTATTGACGTAGTACTCTCGTTTTTCTTCGACTTCGTGGATCGTTGGTTCATCCTTCTGTCCATGAACTCGGACGATTTTGGCCGGAATACCGACAACTGTCACATCACTAGGAACATCTGCCACAACAACCGCAGCGGCACCGACTTTGGCATTTTCACCGATTTCTACCGGTCCAATAACTTGAGCATGAGCTGATATGAGAGCTCCTTTTCGCACAGTCGGATGGCGTTTGCCAACATCCTTCCCTGTTCCACCAAGAGTCACTCCGTGATAGAGAAGAACGCCTTTTTCAACAATCGCCGTCTCTCCAATCACCAAGCCAGAACCATGGTCGATAAAGACACCTGATTCTATCTGAGCACCCGGATGAATCTCAATCTGGGTCCAAAAGCGCCAAAACTGACTATGCATCCGAGCCAGGAGTTTGAAGCCGTGCTTCCAGAGAAAATGCGAGAGACGGTGGGCAGCTAAGGCCTTGACACCTGGATAAGTCAGCAAAACTTCCAAGCTGTTGCGTGCCGCTGGATCATTTTCTTTTACAATATCAATGGTTTCGCGCCACCATCCCATACATTTCTCCTTTTCTTATTCTGAATCTTTTGGTGTTTCTGTAAATTCTTTCTTAGGTTTGTGGTCCTTGTGATGACGTGGACGGTGAGGTCGCTCAGACTTTTCGCCTTTTTCATCATGCTCAGGTTTTGGCGGACGAGGAAGAAGAACTTTCATAGAGGCATCGATACGGCCTTTTTCATCAATCTTGATAACCTTAACATCGACTTCATCACCAATAGCTACCAAGTCCTCGACACGGTTGGTACGAGTCCAAGCCATTTCAGAAATGTGCACAAGTGCATCTGTCTTATCAAAGAGGTTGACAAAGGCACCAAATTTCTCGATACGAACAACCTTAGCATGGTAAACTTCATCCACTTTAGCTTCACGGACCAAGCCAGCGATGATTTCTTTGGTTCGGTTAATGGCATCTTGGTCGCTAGAGTAGATGGACACATTACCTTCTTCGTCGATATCGATTTTAACGCCTGTCTCAGCGATAATCTTATCGATGGTTTCTCCACCCTTACCGATGACAATCTTGATTTTGTCCACATCAATCTTGATGGTATCAATTTTCGGAGCAGTTGGAGCCAATTCTGGACGAACTTCTGGAATGGTTGCTTCAATCACATCAAGGATTTCAAAACGAGCTTTCTTGGCTTGGGCAAGAGCTTCCGTCAAGATTTCTGCAGTAATCCCTTGGATCTTGATATCCATTTGAAGGGCTGTAATCCCATCACGAGTACCGGCAACCTTAAAGTCCATGTCTCCAAAGTGATCTTCTAAACCTTGGATATCTGTCAAAACAGTGTAGTTATTTCCATCTGAGATGAGACCCATAGCAATACCAGCTACTGGCGCCTTGATTGGCACACCACCAGCCATAAGGGCAAGCGTTCCCGCACAGATAGAGGCTTGAGAAGAAGAACCATTTGATTCTAACACTTCAGCTACCAAGCGAATCGCGTATGGAAATTCTTCCAAACTTGGCAAGACTTGAGCAAGAGCACGTTCACCGAGAGCCCCATGACCAATTTCACGACGACCAGGCGCACCGTAACGACCTGTTTCCCCTACAGAGTATTGAGGGAAGTTATAGTGGTGCATAAAGCGTTTCTTGTACTCTGGATCCAAACCATCGATGATTTGAGTTTCTCCCATCGGAGCCAAGGTCAAAACTGAAAGGGCTTGAGTTTGTCCACGAGTGAAAAGACCGGAACCGTGTACACGAGGAAGGAAGTCAACAACCGCATCCAAAGGACGGATTTCATCGACCTTACGCCCGTCAGGACGCACCTTGTCTTCTGTAATCAAACGGCGCACTTCAGCGTGTTCCATTTGTTCCAAGATTTCAGCCACATCACGCATAATACGGTCAAATTCTTCGTGGTCTGCATATTTTTCTTCATACACCGCAGTCACTTGGTCTTTAACTGCTTGAGTCGCAGCTTCTCGAGCCAATTTTTCTTCTACTTGGACAGCTTTTTGGAGGTCACTGTTGTAGGCTGCGATGATTTCAGCCTGCAAGTCAGCGTCTACATGAAGCAATTCCACTTCTGCTTTTTCCTTACCAACAGCAGAAACGATTTCTTCTTGGAAGGCAATCAATTCTTTAACAGCTTCATGCCCTTTAAGAAGAGCTTCCAACATGATTTCTTCTGACAATTCTTTGGCACCAGACTCAACCATGTTGATAGCGTGTTTGGTCCCAGCTACTGTCAATTCAAGAAGCGAACGCTCTGCTTGTTCTTGACTTGGGTTGATGATGATTTGACCATCTACATAGCCCACTTGTACCCCAGCGATTGGTCCGTCAAATGGAATATCTGAGATAGAAAGTGCCAAGGATGAACCAAACATAGCTGCCATTGGTGCAGAGGCATTTTCATCATAAGAAAGGACCGTGTTGATCACTTGCACTTCATTACGAAAACCTTCCGCAAACATAGGGCGGATTGGACGGTCAATCAAACGCGCTGTCAAAGTCGCATCAGTTGAAGGACGTCCTTCACGCTTCATAAAGCCACCAGGAAACTTCCCAGCCGCATACATTTTTTCTTCGTAGTTGACCTGGAGAGGGAAGAAATCCCCAGTTGCCATCTTCTTAGACATAACGGCAGCAGTCAAGACAGTTGACTCACCGTAACGCACGACAACAGAGCCATTTGCTTGCTTAGCAACCTGACCAGTCTCTACAACCAACTCACGACCCGCAAAAGTCGTTTGAAACACTTGTTTTGTCATTTTAATCCCCTTTGGATTGATGAAATTATACGCCTTGCCTACAAAGATCAAGATATTTTGGACGGTTCGGCTTGCCGAACATTTCTGTAGAAAAATAGGAAGGTGACGCCGCACTCGATGAGTGCTAGGAAGCTTATCTTTTTTCCTAAGAAATGAGACCAAAATTCAATTAAGTAGTTTTTTTGATATTTCACTGGAATAGTGCGGACGGAAGGTAAAATTATCCAGTGGATGATTTTAGAAATCCAGGGAATTTCATCCCTTATTTTTTAGCCTGAAGTCTAAAAAATTCCGTCCTAGAAAATAACAGAGTTATTCTCTAGGATACCACTATAGCGTGAAATATCTTTTAAATACTCACTCCGTTCGTGTTTTTTGAGACACCTATTATCATATTTTGTTTAAAAAATAATCCACTTTAAACAAACTTCTACAACCTAAATACCCTCATCTTTGTATCAAGTACGTACAGAGTCTATTTTATCATATTTTTCTTAAAAAGTGCGGGCTTTTCTATTAAAAAGGAACCATTCCCCCATGAAAAGAGGAATGGTTTATTGTTTATTCTATTTAGCGAATTCTTTGGCTTTCACAACTGTCATTTTTCATTTAAAAGCAAGTGAATAACAAGCTGTCGTCTCAGTGGTTAAAGAATCGATTACCCTAAAGACTGATGGTTAAACAAGGCATGGGTTGCTTGGTGGATGTATTTGGCTGTTTCAGCATTGTTCATGGTGTAGAGATGCACACCTGCGACATCCTGGGTCACCAAGTCCACGATCTGATCCACTGCATATGCAAGTCCTGCGGCTCTGAGCGACTCAGGGTCATGCTCATACTTGTCTAAGATGGCCTTGAATTTTCGTGGAAGATGGATATTCTCACACGTTTGCAAGAGACGAAGCGCTTGATTACGGTTCAGAATGGGCATAATCCCCGCATGAATAGGAACATCAATCCCTGCCAAGGTACACTTGTCTTGGAAATCATAGAAACGCTCATTATCAAAGAAAAGCTGCGTTACAAGGCTGGAACAGCCTGCATCTACTTTCTTCTTGAGATTTTGAATATCCGAAATCTGGTTTGGCGAGTCAGGGTGCCCTTCTGGATAGCAAGCGCCAACAATATCAAAGTGAGGGGCTTGTTCCTTGATGAACTCGATCAAGTCCGTTGCGTAGCGGAAATCCTTTTGTGGTTCCACATCAGGAATAATATCCCCACGCAAGGCCAAGATTTTCTGTACCCCAACCTTATCCAAGTCTGCAATGGTTTCAGCAACCTTTTCCTTGGTCAGATAGATAGCTGGCAAGTGGGCAATAGTTGGAATCGCCAAGTCATTCTGGATAAAGTCAGCCAAACGAACCGTTGTTTCCTTGATATTAAATTTATTATTGCTGGCGGTCACACTGATAAAGTGCGGTGTCAGCTCCCGCATATCCTGCAAGGCTGAAATAATATTATCATTACCCACAGCTGGGTTGGGAGGGAACACTTCAAATGAGAGTGACGGTGTTTGGCGTGACATAGTTTTTGTCCTTTTCTTTGATTTCAATAGTGCTTAGCTAGATAGACCAAGCAGTTCCTTGATCAAACAGTGTCAAGAGAGAAATCGAATCTTACAATTTCTCACGCGCAGCTTTAGCTGCTTCGACAAGGCGGATCAAGCTTTCTTTTGTTTCTGGGATACCACGTGTTTTCAAACCACAGTCAGGGTTGATCCAAACTTTCTTGCTTGGTACTTTAGCAAGGATAGCTTCGATCGTGTGGTCGATTTCGCCTTCATTTGGCACACGAGGAGAGTGGATATCGTAAACCCCAGGTCCCACTTCTGTTTGGAAGTTTTTCGCTTTGAGTTCGTCCAAGATTTCAAGGTTTGAACGGCTTGCTTCAAAGGAAATAACGTCCGCATCCATGTTGTCGATAGCTGGGATGATATCTGTAAATTCTGAGTAACACATGTGAGTGTGGATTTGAGTATCTGACGCTACTGTTGAGTGTACCAAGCGGAAGGCTGGAATAGCCCAGTCAAGGTAGTCTTCGTACCAGTCGCTACGACGGAGTGGCAATTTCTCACGAAGAGCAGCCTCGTCGATTTGGATGATTTTCACACCTGCAGCTTCAAGGTCTAGAACTTCATCCTTGATAGCAAGGGCGATTTGAAGAGTTGAGTCCTTGATAGAGATGTCTTCACGTGGGAATGACCAGTTAAGGATGGTAACAGGTCCAGTCAACATACCTTTGACAGGTTTGTCTGTACGGCTTTGTGCGTAGCTAGACCATTTCACAGTGATTGGGTTGAGACGAGTCACATCACCCCAGATGATTGGTGGTTTCACCCCACGCATACCGTATGATTGTACCCAACCATTCTTAGAGAAGAGGTAACCTGACAAGTTTTGACCGAAGTACTCAACCATGTCATTACGCTCAAACTCACCGTGTACAAGCACGTCAAATCCAACTTCTTCTTGCCATTTGATCCATTCGTCGATGGTTTCAGCAAGGAAAGCGTCGTACTCTTCTTGTGACAATTCACCCTTACGGAAGGCCAAACGTTTAGCACGAACTTCTTTTGTTTGAGGGAATGAACCGATGGTTGTTGTTGGAAGAGCTGGAAGTTTAAAGGCTTCTTCTTGGATAGCTTCACGCTCTGCAAAGGCTGGCAAACGAGTGTAGTCTGCATCTGTCAATCCTGCGATACGAGCACGAAGTTCCGCATTTTCACCAACACGTTCAGTCGCAAAGAGTTCTTTGTTAGCTGCAAGAGCCTCTGCACCTTGACCGTTGCGGATAGCATCCAAATCACGGATCTCATCCAATTTTTCAACTGCAAAGGCAAAGTGGTTCAAGATAGCTGGTTCAAATTCTTCATTAGCGGTTGTAAATGGCACATGAAGAAGTGAGCATGAACTTGTCAAAACAATGTTTTCAGCTGGGATTTGCTCAAGAACAGCCAAGCTCTTTTCGTAGTTGTTGCGCCAGATGTTTTTACCATTGACAATACCTGCATAGAGAGTCTTATCAGCCGGGAAACCACCTTTAACGAGTTCAAGCGTTTTCTTACCTTCAACGAAGTCAAGACCAATGGCATCTACTGGCAATTTCACAAGATCAGAGTAGACGTCACGAACGTCACCGAAGTAAGTTTGAAGCAAGACTTCAAGACCTTTCTTGTCAGCCAAAAGCTTGTTGTAGAGGTTCAAGAAGAGGGCTTTTTCTTCAGCTGTCAAATCTTTGACAAGAGCTGCTTCGTCCAATTGGATACGAGTCGCACCAAGCTCAGCCAATTTAGCAAAAACTTCTTGGTAAGCAGCTACTAAGCTATCTACGAAGTCTTCTGCTTTCACGCCTTCTTCAAAGTCAGACAATTGAAGGAAAGTGAATGGTCCTACAAGGACTGGACGAGTGTTCAATCCAAGTTCTTTTGCTTCTTGGAACTCATCAAAGATCTTGTGACCAGCCAATTTAACTTGAGTGTCTTTTTCAAATTTAGGCACGATGTAGTGGTAGTTGGTGTTGAACCATTTCTTCATCGGAAGGGCACGCACGTCTCCTTTTTCTCCTTGGTAACCACGTCCCAAAGCAAAGTAGCGCTCAAGGTCAGACAAGTCCAAATTTTGAACTGAAGCAGGTACCACGTTGAAGAGGAAAGCTGCATCAAGGAAGTTGTCATAGTGAGAAAAGTCATTTGATGGGATTTCAGTGATGCCTTTTTCTTTGACAATGTTCCAGTGTTTTGCACGCAATTCTTTAGCCGCAGCCAAGAGTTCTTCTTCTGAGATTTCTTTTCTAAAGTATTTTTCAGTTGTAAATTTCAATTCGCGGAATTCGCCCAAACGAGGGAAACCGATGATCGTAGTTGACATGATGAGTCCTCCAAAATTTGTTGTTGAAACTATCTTAACAGAAAAGAAAGGGTCTGTATAATTGTAAAAAATTAGGCTTTGATATAGTTTGAAACTATATCACTGTTTTAGACAACAGAAAAAGACTTGAGACCAGTGTCTCAAATCCTTTGTATTGCTTGTTTTGTGGCTGTATTTTAGTTGGAATGCTCAAACGAGCTATTGACGATTCTCATCAGTGACTATGGCTTGCTATTAGAAAAGACTATAGGTTGGTTTTCTTTTGTAATTCTGATATTTCCCTGAAAAAGTGCGGACGGGAGGTAAAATTATTCTGTGGATGATTTTAGCCAACCAAGTAATCTCATCTCTATCAACTTTTTTCCTGTTCAAGTGGGACGACTGCTAGTGTCTTTCCTAAACTGGCTAAGACTTTCAAGACCGTATCCAACTGAGGACTAGTCTTTCCTGTTTCCATCCTAGCTATGACAGGCTGGCTTACCCCACTGAGTTCCTCTAGCTTTTTCTGACTGATACCTTGCTCATGTCTAGCCTCAATCAACTCACTCATAATAGCCACTCGCATATCACTTTCAAGGATTTCCTCCTTGGTAAAGAGTTCAGATCGGATATCCTTCCAATTACTTCCAATGGCACTATTCTTCATCACTTAACCCTCTTTCTTTTATGTCCTTCAGTTCACGCTTGGCTTTTGAAACAAATTATAACTTAAAAGTTATTAAAAGTAAATCCTAATACTCTTAAAAAGAAGACCTTAGAATCATTCTAAAGGTCTCATATTTATTATTCAAAAAAATTACGAGAAGAGTTATAATATGGAGCTAATCCTGACTCTTACTCCAGCTCAATGCCTTTCTCTCGGAGATTAGCTAAACACTCCTCATAGTATTCTGCATCATGTTCACTATAGATGGTCTTGCCTAGTTTCTCCTCTGCTAAGTCTTGATAAGAAGGGCAGGTCTTGCCACGGTAGTTCTTATCCAGCCACTCTGGACTGACATTGTAGCCACGGATTGCTATCTCCTCCATGATCAAGCGATGATAGGCATAGAGACGATAAGGCGAGTGGGTAAAGACATAGTCCACCGTCGCATGCTTTCTGCCCCAGCCATTGCCACGCAGGGCGCAGCACTCTCGATGTTGTCCCAAGAGCTGAGGACGGGGAAGTTGTGAAATCAAAGCCTCATGCCAAAGTCTCATGGGAGTCTCCTTTCAGTAAAGTCGAATGTTGCAAGTAGGTATTGGGATAGCGTTCCAGCAACTCTCGAGTCTTATTGATCAAGTCTTCCTTAGAAGCTTGACTAAAGCGGTAGCGATCCAGCAAGAGCATATAGTCCTTGCGCTCAGCATCAGTCGCTTTCTTTTTGAAATAGCCCCAAATATGCTGAAAGGCATTGCAAACCTGACCCCTGTGTTCTGGGATTTGACAGGCACGGTCAATCATCTCTTGAACCTGACTCACCTCCACCTCTTCATTCTTCAAGTATTGGCGAATCTCATTGTAAATATTGCTGGAATGGCTCAAAACGAGGTATTTGTTTTTAGCCCAGAGTTGCTGACACTGAGATTTTTGGTTAATTTGTTCCATCTTTCTCCTTACTTTCTATCCGTTTCCAGGAAATATGGAAACAAAATTGTATCCTAAAAATGAGCGAATAAATGACTTCAAATGACTGACTGTATGAATCTTTTTTCTTCTTCTAAAAATTTCCTAACTCTTAGGAAACAAAGTAATAATTCTCTTTTAGTTCTCGGAAACGGTCAAAACCTAGAGTACCCTCATTTTGTAATCTGCCTAAAACAACGCTAGGATGAATATCGATTTCCTCCGCAAAACATATGATATCTGTCTTATCAAAGTTTCCTTTTTCTACAAAAGCTTGATAATCTTCTGGCCTAATCAAGAAATCTTTTGCAAACTGGTCTGCCTGTTCCTCAGAACGAAGATAGGACTCACTGTTTCCTTCATCAGATGAAAAATCATTCTCCAGAATGTGTCCAATCTCATGAAATAGTGAGAACCAGAAAATATCGGATGCTTTGTTTCTATCTGTGAGTAAAAGCAAGGCACTACCATTACTGAATTTTTTAGTCGCTCCATTCAAATTGGCATTTGGTAACGCAGGAAGGCCAACTAGAACAACACCACAGTCTAATAAGATATCGTACAAACGTTGAGGAAAGGCTTCTGGGTCCTGTCTGGTCAACTCTCTCAAGACAGGCAAGCTTTTCTCTAACTTTTTGCGATTGAGCTTGGTAGTTGTCACATCACGCGCTTTTTTAGACGCCAACTCCAGCATAATATTGGAGTTCACTATACTTTTAGTCGTAAACTCACGCGTATTCCTATAGCTGACTAGATGGTTAAAAGATGTAAGGTTTTCTAAACTTGCAACACCTAGAATCTTGCGAAGCTCGATAATCTTTTCCTTCAAGCTATAACGTTTTTCTGAAACGTAGCCTTTTTCCTTAAAATACTTGAAATCTATCATCTCACAGATTTCTTTTTCGCTACCTTCTTCTAGCTCTTTTTGTTCTACAATCTCTGCAACTTTTACATCATAAGCATTTTGAAGATTGAGCCAGGTTTGCATAGAAACTCCGCTTAGCTTGGCTAACTTATGAGCCGTTTCCTTACTAATGGACTCCTCAGCATTGACGATCTTGCTGACAGTCTTTGCCGAAACTCCCAAACGCTCCGCAAATTCTTTCTGCGTTACGTTATAATCTTCAATCAACTCTTCAACGTACTGACCTGGATGAAAAGCAATCAGGTCTTTGTATTCAACAATTTTATTACTCATAGTGATTGCTGACCTCCTCTATTTTTAGGATTTCGATTTCAATGGGACTGGAAAAGACCTTTTCTAGATCCTCTTCACGAAAACCGACAATCAAACGATAGGAACTCCTTCGACCATCTATATCTAAAGCAAACTGTCCCTGTCTCTTTCCCTTGAGTTGGTGAAAGTGATATTTAGGAAAGGCTGTCACACTAGCCAAAGAATCCGCTGCTTCTAAAAAATTGATCAACTGATGCAACTTTACAGCAACCTTATCCGAAAAATCCTTTTTCGCCTGTCTCAGCTCAGTGCACTGCTTTTTAACAGTTTTATTTATATAGATAAGCTTCATATGTCCCTTTCTATCAAATCAAATTACCTTTTAGGTAATTTGATTATAACATGAATAAAAAATAAAAGCCAGCCAAAAGTTGATTTGGCTGGGACTTTTGAATTTCAGCTTTTAGAACTAACATAAATCTTCAAACACTGTTTACTCATGTTTTAATACAAATTTAATTTCTTCTAATTTAGTTTTTAAGGTACTTTTTGATAACCTCAAATCTAAGGTTCTATATTTTTCAGACTGTTCAAAAATTTCAGTATAAATGCTTGAAGTAGATTCTAAATGACCTTGATAATTCACAATACTTTTTAATTTGTTCTTAAAATCTTTCAAAGAATTTTTATAGTTAGAAGCTCGGATATCAAGTTTATCCAGCTGTTTTTTCTTATTATAGGTTTCAATTATAAGTTTTTGTAACGACAATCTTGATTCTAAATTGCTTTCAATATTAATAAATTCGTTTAATAAGAAATCCAAACTAGGTATAGACCTTTCAACATATTCAGAGATACTAAAATCAGGTTTTTTACTATTGTGTGCATAACTATGTCTTGCTCTAATCAATGAATCATGTATTTTCGTAAAGTCACTATCCGTATTAAATAATAAAAATCTAATTTTTTCATTATTAGTCTGAATGTACTTATCTAAAATATCCTTTATATCTTTAAACTCCGATTTAGGACTATATCTGTTTCTGCGAAAACTATTTTTTAGAAATTTTTCCAAGTGCTTATTTTCTTTCGATGATTCGACTGTCAATATTGAAAATACTAATTCTTTTACTAGTTGCTCTGAAAAGGTGTAATATTCAATCATTAAATTTAATTCACTTGATTCATAAATATTTCTCAAATCCGCATAAGAAATTTCGATTTCAGTAGCAAAATGTCGATGCTTCTCAGGTTCATCAGCAAGACTTCCATCTATTTTCTTAACTCTCTTTAATGTTTCATTTAAGTTCAACAATCGTTCTTTAAATTCAATAAAATCAATCATGATATTTACTTTTCTAGCATTCCTTCAAAAATCTCAAATCTCTTTTTAATTGATGATACACTCCCAGTACTTGTAGAAAATGGATTATGCGATTCATCTAATAGATAAGCATCGAATAACTGTCCCATATGATTGATATACTTCTCATTAAAATTATCAGGAAGTTTATATCCACCAAATACCATAACCCCTAACAGAGATTCCAAAATACCAAAATTTAGAATACCTTCAATATCTCGATTCGCGTTCACTCTTCTAAATAATTTTTTTGCTTCGAAAAATTCTAACAACTGATCTAAGGAACTAAATAATTTGCTAATTACTTCTTCTGAAATACTTTCTGATTTCTTTTGTTCCCCATATTCATCTAGTATATTTTTAATACCTTGTTTACTAGATTTAAATTTCCCGTAGTATATATCTGACATTGCAAGAATTCTAAGGAACGCTTCTACATGAAGATCTTTTTTAATCTGAGTTGAAGTAAACAATGATAGGTAATTATCTGATCGACTTGCAGCGCTATACAATGACTCTATAAATGGACCATAAGCTAACGACTTTCTTATTTGCATGCCATTTAATTTTTCTGAACCAGTATTAATTCTTTCAAAAATTAAATATTTTGAACTAAAATCACCTGGGTTCAGCTGTTTAAACTCTACTAGAGATATAGTACTTCTACGAATTTTTCGTTGGTACTCCTCTGGTAGTTCCTTGAAGGATTTTCCAGCAATTTCAGGAAAAACATTCTTTCTTGATAATCGACTTGTTATATTTTTTTTATCGCTTTTAAGACCTGTCCATGGGTGCCCCTCTATAAAGTTATATAATGTAGTTAAACGTTGATAACCATCAATAATCTCGTATCTATTATCATCTACCTCCAAAAGGAAAAGAGGGGGTATGGGAAGACCTAGTATAATCGATTCAATCAGCCTAGAACTCTTAAGCGATGTCCAAACAAACTTCCTTTGCATTTCAGGTTTCTCAATTTCATTATGTTTGAACATATCAACTAGTTCACCAAATGAACGATTACTTACCCAGTGCTTTATTCTAAATCCTTCAGGAACAACATCTTGTTCCTCATCATCTAAATCAGCAAAAGCTTCTTCTACATCTTCTAAAATTTCATCTGAAATTTCTAAACCATTACTTTTAACTTGATTATAAAAATCATCTACACTAGAGGCATTGATTGAGCCATCATAGCCCTCTAATTCCTCTGTATTCACTGCAGTAATTTCATTGTCTGCAAAAAAATAAAAGAAAAACATAAGCACTCCTTAAAATATCTTAATCTGTATAATTTTCCACCCTCACCTGTCCATTCATCAGCATTGGCAAGAGCCAATCGCGAAGTTGGGTAAGTTCTTGATTTTGCCTTTGAACATTTTTCATTTGTTCAAGTAAGTTATCAATGATTGAATTAAATTTTAAAAGAACATTTTGCGGAGGTAGTGAAACAATCATATCGGTAAGAACTGATTGAGAAATATTTTTCATGATAGTCCCCGCTGATTGATTTTTTAATACTTCTTCGACATTTTTTAAGTAGTAGAAAATCAAATTTTTATTAATCAAATCATTAACTTCTGATGCAATAATAAATCCAGAATATACAGTTTTCGCTTCAAGTTCTGACACTAATCGTGTAGCTCCTGGGATACCGCTTCGTGTGATTAAAATCATTCCCTCATTAACAATAAAATTTGTTGATTTATCATTCTCTAAAAAGATTTCATCTAAATCTGTTTGATTGATAAATATTGTTGATGATGAGATATTTCTAACATTAATGATTTTAACTTTTTCACTTCCACTGGAAGTTTTTTCATAGTTAATACCATTTTTAAATTGTGCCAATTCTCCCAACTTCTCCACTCCCCATCCCTCTGGCATGTCGCGTTTAAGTTCTGGGTTATAGACCATCTTTCCACCTGATGATTTGTAGGGTTTGCCATTCTGGTCTGGAAAATCAAACTGCACAAACCAGTAGTCATAGAGGGTTTTAGCCATGGCTTCCAACTCTTGGTTGATTTGGTTGTTGATTTGAATTTTTTGGTCAATATTATCTAATATTTTTGAAATTTCATTACAATCATCAGATATTTTTATCGGTAATTTTCCTATTGCTTCTTTGGTCAAAGCGTTTCTAGTTCCACCAACTTTAGATATCTGTAATAAGTACTTTTTCATGTATTGAAGATAATACATGACATACTTAGATTCCTCTGTATTCTTACATCGAATTATAGAAACATGTTGGTTTACTCTAGCTGGTAGTATTTCTTCTGGAACAACTGTACATCTTGCAATAGAGTCACCAGTAATATTTAATAATATATCATTCTTTTCTACAATTACATTATTTAACTTTTCAGCTTGATTATCATTTATGAAAGCCAAATTTTCTGTAGAAAAATCCATATCCAAAACATTTTGACTCCTGATAAAAGATATTCCACTATCAGAATAGACAGAATTCCCGCCTCTCGGAGTTGACCCACTTCCAATTTTAGAAGTGATACTACTTAATGCTTTCCACTCACTCATACTTCAACCCCTTCATTTGCTCTTCAATCTCCTGCTCCAATGCATGCGATTGCTGGAAGAGATCTGAGAGTTTGTTTTGAAAGGCAGTCATCTTGACTTCAAACTCTTCTGCTGTGATATCTACATAGTCGATCTTGATGTCAAAGTATTGGCCTGCGCTGAGAGAGTAATTTTTCTCCTTGATGTCCTCATAAGAGACGGTGACAGAAAAGTCCTCGATGGCTTCTTTCTTGATAAAGGTCTCGACGATCTTCTGCTCTTCTTCAGGAGATAGCACAGTCTTTTGATTCTTGCCTTCCTTGACCTTGGTTCCGAGATTTGAAGCATCGATGAGGACGATATCGCCCTTGTTTTTCTTATCGATAAAGAGGATGGAGACGTTGGTACCTGTCGTCGCAAAGATATTAGACGGCATGGAAACGACACCTGCCAGCATTTGATGGTCCACTAAGTGCTGACGGATGGCCTTATCAATCCCTGACTGGGCAGTGATAAAGCCTGTCGGCAAGACAACGGCTGCTTGACCATCATCCTTGAGAGAATAGATGATATGCTGGACAAAGAGTTCGTAAATAGCCATCTTGTCCTTAGACTTGGCTGGAACTTTTGGCACTCCAGCAAAGAAACGCTCACCGGCTTCTGGCAAGCTTTCCACTCGGTCACGCCATTCTGAAAAGTCCAGCTTAAAAGGCGGGTTAGAGACGATATAGTCCATCTTTTCAGGATGACGATTGGCGATGATGGTATTTCCCTGTACGATATTATGGATGGAGTGTTGAAGTCCATTCAGGATCAGATTAAGACGGAGGAGATTAGACGATTTTTGCGAGATATCCTGACTATAGACAGTGGTCTTATCCACACCGATACGACTAGCCAGATTCATGAGCAAGGTTCCCGAACCAGCTGACGGGTCATAGATTCGCACGTTTGATGGTTGGTCATTTCCCACAAGGATATCAGCGATAATCTTAGCCACGGAGTGAGGCGTGTAGTACTCAGCATACTTACCACCTCCATCTTTGTTGTAGTCCTTGATCATGTACTCAAAGAGGGTAGAGAAAAAGTCGAAACCTTGGGAGAAAATGGTCTCATCGAACTTCACTCGAGTAAGGAGATTAATGATGGCTTTTGCGACCTCGTTCCGTTTACTGCTATCTGAGATAGTATCAGTAATCAAGCGCTCATCAAAGAGACGAATAGCCGTATCTCCGTCTGTATGAACAGAGAAAATATCATTATTGTCAATGGCAATCTGGTTGAGAGTATTTTCAAAAGTCTCGTAGAAAGTCGCTTCATTTTGCTGACGGTGAAGGGTTTCGATCAACTGGTCTGGCTTGAGCCAAGCTGTGCTGGTACCGATATCCTCTAAGAGCCAGTCATAGTCTTCCTCACTCATGGTCAACAAGTTTTCATAGGTGTTCCCTGCATCTAGCACCTGTGCTTGATATAAAAACTTATCATTTAAAAATTTGTAGAGGAAAGACTGAGTGAGGAGTTTGTACTCACCCGCTTCTCCGCCCAGTCCTGCATGGGTAAAGACGGCTTTTAAATCATCTACCAAGTCTTGGACTTGGACCTTGTACGTTTCATTCATTAGTGTTGGTATTCCTGTTCATATTCTTCAAATAGCGATTCAACCAATCTATCAAAATCTTGTTTGGCCATATTGCTAGCTGATTGGTTTTTCTTCATTTCTTTTCGGGCTTGCTCGCGAATCATTCGCTTTAGATATTCCTCATTATCTAGAACCCCTTGATTTTGACCGATTCTATGGTCTAATTTAACCTTAGAACCTTTGATAACATGGTAAATAGCTGGAAATTCACTGACCGTAGTAGAGTTGGTCACATGCTTGTATGAACGAGCAGCCATTTCATCTCCGTTAAAGTTCATGGTCAAACGTCTCATACGAGTATAATAATCCTCCACTGACTTAAAGAGTTCTTCATAGTCTTTTTGTGTTTCCTTGATATTTTCCATCGTATAGCCTTCTTGGCCATAGATAAAATGTTTTTGCATGATACGTTGGAATTCTTCGTAGAGAGAAACCCACTCAGGATCCTTTTCATCACGCTGTTTTTTTATCTTACCAGCTACCCGACGTCTCCAATCCTCCAGGTCATTAGCTGCTAGACGAAGTTCTTCCTCTGCAATCTTGACAAAACTAAAACTGGTCTCAGACATCGCTAAATTTAAGAGCGTTTGACTAGAAAAGTCAGCTGGTTTATCAATCAAGGACAGTGTCAGCATCCGTCTAGAGAGGATATTGAGCAAGATTGCGACCTGAGCAATGTCAATCTGCTCGATCAATTGATGGTAACCAAGGAGACGAGCAATATTGTAATACTGCTTGATAGACTCCAAAGCTTTTCGTAGATCGATTAACTGCTTTCTATCCTTGATATCATTGATAGCTTGGGAAAAGTATTCCAGATTATCTGTTGGATAGTCAAGCAAGATTAGCTCAGTCTTGCTTAATTCATGAGAAATCTCGTCTGCAGGGACAAAGAGCGAGCCAAAAACATCCTCTCCATTTTCCCCTGTCAAGGCTGTATCATACTCTTGATTGAGTTCTTCCAGATAGGCACGATTGGTCCTGTCAAACTCTTTCGAAATATCCGCAAAGTCGATGACATAGCCAAAGAGATAGTCCTTGTATGGACGATTGACACGGGTTAGAGTCTGTAAAAGGTTATGAGCCTTGATTTTACGCCCTAGGTAGAGACGTTTGAGACGCGGGGCATCAAAACCTGTCAAGAGCATGGAGTAGACGATGATAAGGTCAATTTTGCCTTCTTTGTAAGCATCTACCTTGTCTTTCTTTTCTTCCTTATCTCCCTCATCATGGAGAATCAATGCGGATGTCAAGTTGATTGTTCCAGCTTTACGACGTTTTTCCAATTGCTTTTCAAGCTCACGCGCCTGCTTTGACGAGTCACAGACGATCATGCCACCAATCGTCTGGTCATCAAAAATTACATCACGTGCACGATTAAAGTCCTCGATGATAAAGTCTAACATAGGTTCTACATAACGAGGGTGAGCAAAGATATCCTCCTTGGACAAGCCTCCACGTTGGATCTCTTCATTGATGGATCTGAGATTGTCTTTATAAGAAGTCTCGATATCTTCTCGCATCAAACGTAGGGTAAAGCCATCATCGATAGACTGGTTGTAGTAGTATTTGTGGATATAGTCCCCAAAAATATCACGTGTGGTCGCATGATTTTCCTTGGTCTTGCCATCTTTCTTATAGGTGATCAATGGGGTCCCAGTCAAAGCAATCTTGATTGCATTAGTGTCTGCCTGATAGAGATTTGGTAGGTAGGAACCGCGTTCATTATAAGAGCGATGGGCTTCATCGATAAAATAGATATTTTGACGATGGAGGTCATAACCAGAGCGGTCAGTCAAGTCTGAATTATCCTTGAACTTCTGGATATTGACCACAGCGACATCATAGCCATCTTGTTTTTGATTGAGCTCTTGAGGGCTGTTGATACGCTTAACCTTGAGCCCTCGTTTGGTAAACTCTTTAAAGGCTTGGTCTGCCAGGTCCAAACGATCCACGACAAAGTAAAACTGAGGAACAATTCCCTGTTTTGAAAAATAGTCGGTCAGGTAGCGAATATTGAAGAAAGCCAAGGCAGTCTTACCTGAGCCTTGGGTATGCCAGATAACACCTTTCTTGACTCCTTTTGAGATCGTTTCTTCAATAGCACGCGTCGCAAAATACTGAGGATAGCGCATCACGTGCTTCTGCAGTTGCATCTGCCCATCCTTGCTTTGTTCTTCGACATAGACCAGACCAAAGCGAAGCATAAAGAGCAAGCGTTCCTTCTGGTACAAGGAAGATAGAAAGGCATTACAAGGTGTATCAGGGTTTAGGTTTGTTGTAAACTCTGGCTGAGATTTGAGGGCAAAACGCTTCATATCTTCTAAGACGAAGGCAATTTGGTCCTCGGTTAGAGTGTCAAAGGAATGAAGAAAATCTTCTTCTCTTTCTTCCTTGAAGGCATTAAACTTAGTTTTTGAATAGGCATTTGAACCGTAATAAGACCCCTGTTTTTGTTGACCTTGGCCACTGATGTAAGGCAAATTGTCAGAAAGGGCAATCACCTGGGTGATGTTATTGAAGCGACGGAACTTGCGATTTTCAAAACGGTATCTAGTTCTGTCCTGCTCTGACTGAATCCCTGTCTTCCCATCGCGAATCGCATTTGGTTGTTTGACTTCGATATAAGAAAGAGGTAGCCCATTGATAAAAACAACGATATCTGGGCGGAATTCATCTTGACCATTTTGGCAAGTAACTTCAAGGGCTAGATGGAAGGTGTTGGCTTCAGGATGTTCCCAGTCAATATAGATTGCATCTTCCTGACCTAGCAGACGTTTAAAGAAAGAACGTCCCAAGTCATTTTGATCTAGTTCCAACTTGATATTGGCCAGTTCTCTCTCAAAGTCTTCCTCTGTCAGGTAGTTATTAAATTTTAAAAATTGCTCCTTAAAAACAGATACGAGGATGTTGGTATCTGGATCTCGTTCTGCAATCTCCTTCCCATTACGGGGAAGATAGGTATAGCCCAGTCTCATAAGATGTAGAGCTGCTGGAATTTGTACCCTGGTTAATTCAGAAAAATCTTTTTTCTTTGCCATCAAAAAACCTTTCTTAAGCTTTGTAAGAATAGTTTATTCTAAACGCTTCATTCTATTCAACTGTTTCAACTATTAAAAATTTATTTTCTCTATTATTATATCATGTTTCAGATGGATTTTCCCATACGCCCCTACTCCAACTGACTTTTAACCTTCTTCTTAGTCAAGGTACGGTCGTTTTGATTGGAGAGAGCTTTGATACGAGCTTCGAGCAGGATTTTTCGGCCTGCTTCGTTACGGGTATAGACGAGGTGATAACGTCCGATAGTTGGCCTCAGAAAGTCGAGGAATTTCTGTGCTTCTTCCTTGCGCTTGTCAAAAAGGCTAGGCACGGCATAGTAAGGTGATTGACCTTGTAGGACTTTCTCTGCCTTCAAGAGATAGCGCTGGTTATCCACTGGAGCAAAGAACTCTCCCACAGTCTGCGCAAACAGCTCCTTGTCCCTCATGTTTCCTCCCTTGAGATAGGCGAAAACCATGTAGTTTTCCTTGTCCTCCTCTACCTGAACACGGGATTGATCATCCGTTAGATGTCCCGAATCTAGCAGAGCCTTTCGGATCTGCTCACCCAGAGACTGCAAGCGTTTATAGGGACTCTTATAGCGGAGGTAGCGCCAAGATGCAAAGGCCAAAAAGAGGAAACAGGCTGCTGTAAGCCACCAAACACCGATCAGTCTCAGTCTAAATAGCAAGACCAACAAATCCACTGCCAACAAGAGTAATGACAGGCGAACCCATTTTAATGCATCAAGCAAGAGCATGACTGGGACCTTCTGTTTTTGAGCCGCGACTTCTGTAACTATCTCAAATTGATCCGCTACAACAAGAGCATCTTGCCATTTTTTTCTCAAGCCTGCTCGATCCTTGGAGAGACTCTTAACTCGCTCATTGTACTCACTAATTTGCTTTTTCTTAAAAGGGGGCTTTGGAAAATCCAAACGATCCAAACCAGTCTCAATACTCTCCTGATTATAGGCCAAGCCAAGAAAATGCTCCATCCGTCGCGACAAGGTCTGCAGATCCTGATTGCTCTCTGGTCTAGACTCCTCACCAGGAAGAGTGATGAGTGCTTGAGCTTGAACGGCTACCAGATGCCAGATGTTGCTGGTCTTTTCTGGATGTCCTGGCCAGATACGAATGGCACGCCCGCGCATCTGGTTGCTCAGCATAAAGCTCCCCACAAAGCTTCCGAGGATTAGGGAATTAACACAAGGAGCATCCCAACCCTCTCCGAGGAGAGATTTGGTTCCGACTAGGACTTGAATCCGCCCTCGTTGAAAAAGCTCCGTCACTGCCGCTACGATTCCCTTAGCTGAGCTCGGAAAACCAACCTGCACATAATCTTTTTGGTCCAAGTGACCAATAGATGAGAAACTAAGAGGAACCTGAGGCAAGAGCTCCTTCAACTCTGCTGTCACATCGGTAGGCAAAATAACGACACTACCTGACAAGACAGCCAAAGAAACAGGTATCTCTTGCTCCTGAGCTTTTCGACGAATGTTTTCAAAATAAGGGAGAACCCCCAACTGAGAAATGGTTGTCTGATCATCTCCCAGATAGGTGGCAAAATCCTTGCGAATATAGTCAGCTAGTACTAACTGTCTCAGTTCCTGACCTAGACTCTCATACTCCGTCAAAAAGATATCGGCAATGGCAGACAACTTCCCTAGAGATTGGGTTAAAAGCTGGTCAGAAGCCTTAGACTTAACCAGATAAACCTGACGTTTTTCCACCAACCCACGCGCCTTCAAGTCAGCCTCTAACTTTTTCCTATATCCATCTGGATCCTCATACCATTCTGGTGTCTGATAGAGTATGCTCTGCAACAGCGTCTCCAGCCAGTAGGAGGTCAATGCTGGAAGCTTCTGGGTTCCCAGTAAATTTTGCAAAGAGGGAGGAATCGTTAACCCCTGAGAATGCATATAAATCAACATAGCAGACAAGTACTTGGGATCTTCTAAGAGCAAATCAGATGAAATATCCCCTTTGAGGACCTTAGAGCCTGCTACAAATGTTTGAAAATCAGGATCGACTATAAGGTGATGAATATAGTCCCACTTAGTCTCCTCAAACTGTTTGAGACGTTCCGCCTCTTCAGCTGTTGGTGAACACATATAGACAAAATCCTGATGAGGGCAAAGAGTGTCTTCCTTGACTAATTCGGGTACTGTTATTTCTTGGTCGATTTCCCCACACATACGGATATAGCGTTCCCAGAGTTCAGGATCGCTGTCATAAGGTGGTGTCGCTGTCAGGGAGATGAGTTTCAGCGGTCCATACTGCTTGCGAAAGGCTTCCAGACTTTTCCACCATTCATTGCGCAGGTGGTGGCATTCATCCAAGCAAAGAGTCGCCACTTTCTGATCTCTTAGGCTTGCAAGCAAATCAAACCCCACGAAATCCTCTGCTTCACCATCTTCTTGTGATTGTAATTGGTTCATGGCACTATGAAAAGCCTGATAGGTCACAATCGTTAGTGCCTTCATCTCCTTTAAGTTTTGGGAAACGAGGTCTGAAAGCCTCTGACCATCCTCTAGAAAAGCAGTTTGGATCCTATCTACCCATTGTTCACGAATGGTGACAGTTGGAACCAAGACAAGGGCTGGATTGCCAAAACGAGCGATTAGCTCGATACCAATGGTTGTCTTTCCAGACCCTGGAGCAGCCACTAGATGAACATGACCGTCTGCTTGATAGTCCTGAAAACGATCCAAGACCTGTTTTTGATATTGGCGCCAGCTTCCTTTAAAGTTTAAACCTAACATGATACCCCTCATTCCTATACCGTCATTTTCTTATTCTCATTTTACCACACTTATTTCACCAGTCAGATAATCCAGATAGTTTTTCTCCATAAAATATGGTATAGTAGAATCATACTATCTATGAGGAGTTTACATGTCACAGGATAAGCAAATGAAAGCTGTTTCTCCCCTTCTACAGCAAGTCATCAATATCTCATCTATCGTCGGGGGAGTCGGCACCTTGATTTTCTGTATTTGGGCCTATCAGGCCGGAGTCTTACAGTCCAAGGAAACTCTATCGGCCTTTATCCAGCAAGCTGGGGTTTGGGGACCACCACTCTTTATCTTTTTACAGATCCTACAAACCGTCGTTCCGATTATTCCGGGAGCTTTGACCTCAGTGGCTGGGGTCTTTATTTACGGTCACATCATCGGAACTATCTATAACTATATCGGCATCGTGATTGGCTGTGCCATTATCTTTTACCTGGTGCGTCTCTATGGAGCTGCCTTTGTTCAGTCGGTCGTCAGCAAGCGTACCTATGACAAGTATATCGGTTGGCTAGATAAGGGCAATCGTTTCGAGCGGTTCTTTATCTTTATGATGATCTGGCCTGTCAGTCCAGCTGACTTTCTCTGTATGCTGGCTGCCCTCACCAAGATGACCTTCAAACGCTATATGATTATCATCGTTCTGACCAAGCCCTTTACCCTAGTGGTTTATACTTATGGTTTGACTTATATTATTGATTTCTTCTGGCAGATGTTTTGAGCATAGAAAAATCCGTTTGGGAAACCAAACGGATTTTTAGATCATAGATAAACTATAGCCTGATACTAAATATACTTTGGTATGGAAATCATGCCTATTTTGATAGTGAAGCGAGGACTTACCTAGCCTTTTCGCCACGATAGAAAGACCTGAAATCATTAGATTTCAGGTGTTGGGAAACTTTGAGACATTAGGGCTCAAAGTTTAGGTATGGAATTTCGAAGAAAGTCGCTACCGTCCGTCATCACTTAAGGAAAGGCTCAAAAAACATTGTCTTTAAACAAAACATCCGTTTGGTTTCCCAAGCGGATTTTTTCTTTGTTTTATTTTGCGACACTCTTAGCAAGGACAAAGTTCCCAAGTGTGGCAGAACCATTTCCAGCAACTGCTGGAGTGACAATGTAATCACGCACGTCTGGTACTGGTAGGTAACCATTTAGAAGAGCAGTGAATTTCTCACGTACACGGTCCAGCATGTGTTGTTGGGCCATAACCCCGCCACCAAAGACGATCACATCTGGACGGAAAGTCACTGTAGCATTGACCGCAGCTTGAGCGATATAGTAGGCTTGAACGTCCCAGACAGAACTGTTGAGTTCGATGTTTTCACCACGAATACCTGTACGGGCTTCGAGACTTGGACCAGCCGCAAAGCCTTCCAAACAGCCCTTGTGGAAAGGACAGACGCCGTTAAATTCTTTTTCTACATCCATTGGGTGTTTAGCCACATAGTAGTGACCCATCTCAGGGTGACCGACACCACCGATAAACTCACCACGTTGGATAACACCTGCACCGATCCCTGTACCGATCGTGTAGTAAACCAAGTTTTCGATACGGCCACCAGCATTGTTACGAGCAACAACTTCACCATAGGCAGAGCTGTTCACGTCTGTGGTGAAATACATGGGTACGTTGAGGTAGCGGCGAAGGGCACCAAGTAGGTCTACATTTGCCCAGTGAGGTTTTGGAGTCGTTGTGATAAAGCCATAGGTTTTTGAGTTTTTGTCGATATCGATCGGACCAAAGGAACCGACAGCAAGGCCTGCAAGATTATCGAATTTTGAAAAGAATTCGATGGTTTTATCGATCGTCTCGATAGGAGTTGTTGTTGGAAATTGTGTTTTTTCCACAACATTAAAGTTTTCATCACCGACAGCACAGACAAACTTTGTACCGCCCGCTTCTAAGCTTCCATATAATTTTGTCATGATAAACCTCTTATCTTTGTTTTCTCTATTATAGCACATTTTAAAGGGCTAGATTTCTCAATATTTTAGATTTTCCTCTGTAAATCTTACCATTCAAGCAAAAACGAACAAACATGTCATTTGTTCGTTTTGTTTTTAGATTTGATTTTTGAAGAGGATTAGGCTTTCACTTCGATGATCGCGTCGCCCTTGACAACTGAACCACTTGCGACTGGTGTCACAGAAGCGTAGTCAGCCGTGTTTGTAACGATAACCATTGTTGTATCATCAAGACCTGCAGCAGCGATTTTGTTTGAGTCAAAGGTTCCAAGAACATCACCAGCTTTAACCTTGTCGCCTTGAGAAACTTTTTGTTCAAATCCTTCACCGTTCATAGTCACCGTATCGATACCAACGTGGATCAAGATTTCAGCTCCGTTTGCTGTCTTCAAACCATAAGCATGTCCTGTAGCAAAGGCGATTGATACTTCTGCATCAGCTGGTGCGTAAACCACGCCTTGGCTTGGTTTTACAGCGATCCCTTGTCCCATTGCACCACTTGAAAAGACTGGATCATCAACATTCTCAAGAGCAACTACGTCCCCAACGATTGGAGTTTGGATTGTTTCATTTTGAGGAGCTACTGGAATTTCTTCATTTGCCTCTGTAGCTTCTTCAGAAACTGTTTCTTCTGCCACTTCTGTTTCTTCTTTATAACCAAAAGCATAAGTCAATCCGAAACCAAGGGCAGTTGTTACTAGGACCATAAAGATATACTGGAGAAGTTGACCATTGATGTAGAGAAGTGTTCCAGGAATGATCGTAATACCAAAGCTAGTACCTGCCAAACCTAGAATGTTTGCTAACCAACCACCCGCAGCACCGGCGATAAGCCCCATGATAAATGGTTTACCATAGCGAAGATTGATACCAAAAATAGCTGGTTCAGTGATACCAAGTCCAGCAGAAAGAGCAGCTGGGAAGGCAAGAGCTTTAATTTTTGGATTCTTTGTTTTCACACCAACAGCAAGAGTTGCTCCAAGTTGAGCAGTCATAGCTGCTGTAATAATAGCATTAAGAGGATCTGAACCTGTAGAAGTAACTAGGTTAGACTCCAATAGATTGAAGATATGGTGAACACCCGTAACGACGATAACCTGATGAACACCACCAAGGATTAATCCACCTAGACCCATTGGGAGACTGAGCAACCAAACAGTAGCGACTTTGACGTAGCTTTCAACTTCATGGAATACAGGTCCAATGACAAACAAGGCCAAAATAGACATTACTAAGAAAGTCAAGAATGGTACAAGGAGTAAGTCTAATACATCTGGAATACGCTTACGGAGCCACTTTTCAAGTTTCGCACCGGTCAATCCGACGAAGAAAGCAGGTAAAACTGAGTTCTGATATCCGACAACTTTGATAAAGCCGAAGAAGATAATTGGTTGAGCATCACCTGAAGCAACAGCCCAAGCATTTGGCAAGGATGAGTTAACCATCATCAATCCTAAGACTAAACCAAGCAAAGGATTTCCACCGAATACACGAAAGGCTGACCAACAGATCAAGGCTGGGAAAAAGGCGAAGGCCGTATCTGTCAATACAACTGAATAAGTATAGAAGTTTGTTGCTTTAAAGGCTTCTGCAGTTGTTCCAAACAAAGCCAAAACTTGATCTTGAACAATAGCCCCACGAATTCCCATAAACAAACCAGTCGCAACGATTGCTGGCAAAAGTGGTACAAAAACGTCACCGAAAGTACGGATTGCACGTTGGAACCAGTTTCCCTGTTTACCAGCTTCTGCTTTCATATCTTCTTTAGAAGATGTTGGCAAACCAAGTGCAACCACTTCGTCGTACATCTTGTTTACTGTACCAGTACCAAAGATGATTTGGTATTGGCCTGAGTTAAAGAAAGCTCCTTGAACTTTATCCAAGTTCTCAATCACTTCCTTCTTGATTTTCCCTTCATCTTTGACCATGACACGTAGACGAGTTGCACAGTGGGCTACACTGTTGACATTATCACGTCCACCAAGGGCTTCGATGACCTTTTTTGCAATATCCTGATTGTTCATTTGCAAAAATCTCCTTATAAAATTTTGTTCTTGTTTGAAAGCGATTTTATTCGCCCTACGACTATTATTTTATCACGTTTCTAAAATATGTCAAGCGTTTTGCAGAATTTTTTATTTTTCTCCTCTTCTTTATATTCCTTTATGATAGTTTTTGACTGAGTTCTCCTATTTACTCATAAAAATATCTTGTTATTAGAGGGTTCAAAGCTTTTATTTTTCATTTTCTTTCATTTTTTCGTGAAAGTTAGCTGAATCCTCTTCTTTTATTTTATGATAATCGTTTGACATTTTTTGCTATTTTTTAACATAAAAGACTTGCTTTTTTGGTCGAAAACGGTTACTATTAAGATAGCAGAACTTATGGAGGAAAGATAAAATGGAATGGACAACCGAGCGCCGTTACAGACGCTATGAAAACTGGTCTAATGATGAAATCAAGCAAATCAAGGAAAAGATGGCACAATCTCCTTGGCATACTCGTTACCATGTCGAGCCTAAAATGGGCCTTCTCAATGATCCAAATGGTTTTTCTTATTTTGATGGCAAATGGATTCTCTTTTACCAAAACTTCCCCTTCGGTGCAGCCCATGGGTTGAAGTCTTGGGTGCAGCTTGAAAGTGATGATTTAGTGCACTTTACAGAAACTGGAGTCAAAATTTTGCCAGATACTCCATTAGATAGCCACGGTGCCTACTCTGGTTCTGCCATGCAGTTCGGCGATCAGTTGTTCCTATTTTATACTGGAAATGTCCGTGATGAAAACTGGATCCGTCACCCCTACCAGATTGGGGCTTTGATGGATAAAGATGGCAAAATTACAAAGATTGACAAGATCTTGATTGACCAGCCAGCAGACTCTACTGACCACTTCCGCGATCCGCAAATTTTTAACTTTAAAGGTCAATATTATGCCATCGTCGGTGGACAGGACTTGGAGAAAAAAGGCTTCGTCCGTCTCTATAAGGCTATAGATAATGACTACACCAACTGGCAAGCGATTGGTGACCTTGACTTTGCTAACGACCGCACTGCCTACATGATGGAATGTCCAAATCTGGTCTTTGTAGAGGAGCAACCTGTCCTTCTCTACTGCCCACAAGGATTAGATAAGGCTGTTCTAGACTATGACAATATCTATCCAAACATGTGCAAAATCGGGGCTTCCTTTGATCCTGAAAATACCAAAATGGTCGATGTGTCTCCATTGCAAAATCTAGACTATGGTTTTGAAGCCTATGCAACGCAAGCCTTCAACGCTCCAGATGGACGTGCACTAGCAGTAAGTTGGCTTGGGTTACCAGATGTTTCTTACCCATCTGACTGTTTTGACCACCAAGGAACCTTCTCATTGGTCAAAGAACTCACTATCAAAGATGGCAAACTCTACCAATATCCTGTCGCAGCCATCAAAGAACTTCGTTCTTCTGAAGAGGGCTTCTCAAATCGTACCCAAACCAATAATACCTATGAACTCGAGCTCAACTTGGAGGCCAATAGCCAAAGCGAGATTGTCTTACTTGCTGATAAAGAAGGCAAGGGGCTTTCAATCAACTTTGACCTTGTCAATGGACAGGTGACAGTGGATCGTAGTCAGGCTGGTGAACAGTACGCCCAAGAATTTGGTACAACTCGTTCTTGCCCTATCGATAACCAAGCTACTACTGCCACTATCTTCATCGACAATTCTGTTTTTGAAATTTTCATCAATAAAGGAGAAAAAGTATTTTCTGGTCGCGTCTTTCCGCATGCCGATCAAAACGGTATCCTGATCAAGTCTGGAAAACCAACCGGAACTTATTATGAATTAGATTATGGTCGCAAAACTAACTGATGTCGCCAAACTTGCAGGCGTCAGCCCCACTACCGTCTCACGGGTTATCAATAAAAAAGGCTATCTGTCTGAAAAAACCATTCTCAAGGTCAATGAAGCCATGAGAGAATTGGGCTATAAGCCCAACAATTTAGCTCGTAGCCTTCAAGGAAAATCAGCTAAGTTAATCGGCTTGATTTTCCCAAATATTTCCAATGTTTTCTATGCTGAATTGATTGGTAAGTTGGAAAACCAACTCTTTAAGAATGGATACAAGACCATCATCTGTAACAGCGAGCACGACTCTGAGAAGGAACGAGAGTACATCGAAATGCTGGAGGCCAATCAGGTCGACGGTATCATTTCTGGAAGTCACAACTTGGGAATCGAAGACTACAATCGTGTGACGGCACCGATCATTTCCTTTGACCGAAACTTGTCTCCAGACATTCCTGTTGTCTCCTCTGACAACTACGGTGGCGGGGTTCTCGCAGCTCAAACCTTAGTCAAGACAGGTGCCCAGTCTATCATCATGATTACAGGGAATGACAATTCCAACTCGCCTACTGGACTGCGTCATGCTGGCTTTGCTTCTGTTCTCCCAAAAGCGCCTATTATCAATGTTTCGAGTGATTTTTCTCCCATTAGAAAAGAAATGGAAATCAAGAATATCTTGACTCATCAGAAACCAGATGCGATCTTTGCTTCAGATGATCTGACAGCTATTTTGGTTATCAAAATCGCTCAGGAACTTGGAATCTCTGTTCCTGAAGAGCTCAAAGTCATCGGCTATGACGGGACTTACTTTATTGAGAACTACTACCCTCAACTCGCTACCATCAAGCAACCCTTGGAAGAGATTGCCCACCTCACTGTTGATCTTCTCTTGCAGAAGATCGAAGGTAAGGAAGTCGCGACAACTGGTTACTTCTTACCAGTCACATTATTACCAGGAAAAAGTATTTAAGTACAAAAAACTCAGACGAATGCGTCTGAGTTTTTTTATGATCGTAAATTTTCCAGATAGCGCTGGGCTGTCTCCAAGTTAAAGGTTTTCTCTGCGATGAGACGCTCGACCAGGGGAGCAACTTCCGACTCACTAGCACCAGCTAGGAGAGCTAGGGATTTGGCAGAAGGATTTTAGTCTCGTTTTTCCAATCAAAAAATGTTGAACATTTAGTTCTGAAACACTCTAAGGCAACAGATACAAGACAAATTTTCTTATACTCTTCTACAAGTTTTTTACCCAACTGATGTTATTGTTACCAAATGTCTCCATGATGACTTCATTCGATTCACTTGTCTTCTCCTTTGTTATGTAAGATATCTTCATTTACACAGAATATGCTTTTTTCCTATAATAAAACACTCCTATCTCTAATTTATCAGTTTTCAATAGGGATATTTTTCTTATATCTCATTTTATGTAGTCAATCTCCTACGTATGCGCGAAAAACGTTTTAAAAGCTTGGTCTGTGTGAAGTTCGCCAGGATCACCCCCGCGTGTGCGGGAAAAACTTGCTATTGTGGCAGAAGTAACGGCACATTACAGGAACACCCCCGCGTGTGCGAGAAAAACAGCAAGAGAACCACTAGCACCCTCTAAAGTGAAGGATCACACCCGCGTGTGCGGGAAAAACCGTCCAATCTGGATTGTTTTAGAGAAAATACCAGGATCACCCCCGCGTGTGCGGGAAAAACAAACCGTCGTCCGCCCTCGAATTTCGTAGCATGGGATCACCCCCGCGTGTGCGGGAAAAACAAGGTCACTTTGCGTTCAAATGTTGCTGCACCGGGATCACCCCCGCGTGTGCGGGAAAAACGTTTAGGAAGTCCTGGTTGATAACGTAAGACCAGGATCACCCCCGCGTGTGCGGGAAAAACTATGGATTGCCAACCATGAAAGTTATCAATTCCGGGATCACCCCCGCGTGTGCGGGAAAAACCAATATACCTTGTTAAAGTTGGGGTTAGACTGAGGATCACCCCCGCGTGTGCGGGAAAAACTTACACTCTGATACTAGAAAAGTACCATCATCAGGATCACCCCCGCGTGTGCGGGAAAAACACCATTCTCTGTTCTTCCTTGTCTTGGATAACAGGATCACCCCCGCGTGTGCGGGAAAAACTAGATAGAAAGACCTCACTAGCAAAAGCTATCGGGATCACCCCCGCGTGTGCGGGAAAAACCAAAAGCAGCGGCAGAGAAAGCAGGATGGACTGGGATCACCCCCGCGTGTGCGGGAAAAACCTGAATGGAGTTCTCGAAAGGTACGAGGTTCTGGGATCACCCCCGCGTGTGCGGGAAAAACACTAAAAGATCCTATTGAAATCGCTAATCCCGATTGATTCTATCCAAAAATTTATTCACTTTTATTGATAACTGGTAGATTAACTTAGCGTCCTGTAAAGCTCTATGAGGAACTACCTCCTCAATTCCATATTCCTTAAGGGCTGTCTGTAATTGATAGTTAGCCAGAAATAGCTTTTCACTCTTTACAAATTTCTTTAAATCATGAGTTTTATTTGTTAATAAAGGTAAACCTAACTTGTTAAGCTCATTGTTAATAAACTTAACATCAAAATTGATACCATAGCCAACTAAAGCTGATTCACCTATAAAAAGCAAAAAATCGGAAAGTGCTTCTTTTAAATCTCGACCATTTTGTTCTAATAGAGCCTGAGAAATTCCCGTTAATTTAGAAATCTTCGTAGGCAAGATTCCGTCATATTTGATAAGAGCATTAAACTCTTCTGTAGTGGATGGAGTAACCTTAAGTGCCCCAATTTCTATAATGGTATGTTCATTCTCATCTAAACCATCCGTCTCAATATCAATTACAATATAGGAACTCTGTGGTTTTAAAGAAACTTCTGAATGACTGCCAAAACGCTTGATGCGTCTATACTTAGCAACATCACTATATCCAAAACTGGATATTTTCCGATTGCTGTCTGTTTGGCTAGGTAATAGAATTAATGGGATTCCATCATAGTCTAGGACACTCCGCTGAGCATTTACGGTATCAAATTGATAGCCAATTTCATTTCTAAAGGCGTAACTAATTGTAGCCTCACCTTTTCCAACGTTCGCCTTAATACGGTCCCATAACTTTTCACGAACCCTAGTATTGATATTTCCAACGTAAACCCCTGTGGCAATTTCTTGCATCCACTTAGTTAAATCTCCTTTTAAAGACGGCGGAACATTTTTTAAAGTTAAAACAGTCAGTGGCATATTATCAATTCTCCGTATAACTAACTCCATGTTTAACAAGTTTATTCTTATCATCCCACAAAGAAAGCGTATCAATCACTAACTCCTCTTCATCATCTATTTCAAATAGATATTGAATGTCAGTAACTATCTGAGCCATTAGCTTGCCATCTACGAAGGAATCTCTTGTTTTCAATCGAGCAACCTTACCAATATCATCATCCTCAGTATAGTTAGCTGCAATTTCAAAAGCTAAGGGAATAGTCAATTCAGCTTTATATAAGTCTGCAATATCATAAATAAAGGATAAATCATGGCCGGTATGTACAAAACCAAGACCTGGAGAAACACCTAGCGCTACCACTATACTATACACCAAGCCGTAAAGTGCTACATTAGCTGCGGATAGTGCCTGGTTCACTACCGTCCCTCCTTCAAAATCATCAGGCCTGTAGTCTCTTTTATCCCAAGGAACCTTGAATTTTTCAGATTGCATCCTATATGCTTTTCTCACCCTAGCTCCTTCACGACCCCGTAGTTGCTGCATTGTTAATGTGGTGACATCTTCACCAGGAAATCGCATTTGATACATTTTACGGGCAACAGCTAAACGCGACCGAGAATTTGAAACCAGTTTAGCCTGTTTCTCTAAGAATTTTGTCGAGTGTGCTAAGGATCTTCCATGAGCATACTGACGAACACCTCGCTCACCAACCCAAACCATACTGGTTCCAGCATCTCCTATCAACTCTACAGCACGATGGCTAATATCAGTACCCGGTCCTAACAATAATACACCAATCATAGCAACAGGTATTCTAACTGTTCCGTTGCTATCAAGCACTGTAATAGCGCTATCCACACGATTTATCTTTGCGTGTTCTACGTAAATAAAGCTGACACGATCGCTTATTTTAGGAAGTTCTCGCAGAGATGTTTTCTTCGTTCCACTTTTTTTTACCATGATTCGTTTCCCAATGGAATAACGGTCATTAAACCAAAACCGTATGCTTTTTTCTTTCCCATTCCTTCTGTCAAAAGCTTCTTAAAAAGATCTGCATCACTAACTGTTAAGATTCCTTCGTAAACAACCTTTATCAATCGGATAGGTTTAACAGCTTTTTTAAACACCTCATAACCACGTTCAACGATTGAAAAATCTTCTTTTATCAGTGAGAATCCATTTTTGTCAGAGCGTTCTAGCAGATAATTCATCTGATATTCACTCGTAACATGAGGTTTTACAATACCTCTCTTAAGATTATCTGGTGATACTAAGGAAATAACTGGATTAAGCACCACTCGAAATTTCATTCGGCTACCAGTATAGATATTATCTAAAAATTGTTGATAATCCTTGGTTTGAGCACTACCAGAAACCCCATATTTTTCTAATCGTTGTAAATCAGGTTTATTTTCACTAACAATAATCAGGTAATCTTTATCTTGGATACGATCTATACGCCATAATTTCCTTGTTCGAATAGATTGTTCCATTTCTTCTGGAAAACTCTCTTCTACCCAAGCATGATAAGCGCCTATATGTGTTAAGCACCTAATTTTTCGGCGATTGGTGTGATCAATTTCTACTCTTGAGATATACATACCATCAATCTCCTATACTCTTAAAAACATCATGTGCCGTATTTTTATCTTGAAACGAATTCCGAACTTGAACTAGTTCTCTAGTTTCATACCTATAGCCAAACCTTCTCCCCTTTTGTGAAAAAGACTTGACAACATCTTGTCTCAGTTGATAAATACCTCTATCGGTTAAATGTCTATCAGAATAGATTTCTAAAGTTACGACATCCATAAGCTTTCTCTTCATAAACCATGGTGAGGCTTGCCATTCAAGAGTTCTCAAACTTTCAACTGCTCCAATCTCAGTCTCACCTAAGATAAAATCTGCAGTAAACGGCAGAGCCCTTCTTCCCATAAATGGTTGGAAATAGGGATTTTTCAAAGCTTGTAAAATCATTTCCAAAAACTGCTCATTATTATGAGAAAGAGCCACTACAAAAACAGCATCTTCTAAATAATAACGATTTGTGACATAATTTCGTTCAAACTTTCCTTTTTCTGTATACTTCTGTGCAATATGAAAATCTCTAAGTAAATTTCCTTGTTGATCCACTCGAACTGCAAAATCCAGCTCGTTTAAACGAGTAATTTTTTCATCATCGTCTCGACGATATCCTAAACTTGAAGCAATCAACCCAATAACAGAACTCTTAGAAGGATAAAAATCCGTATGTCTTGTTTCGAAATGTGAACTTGTCCCCCAAGATTGCAAAGGACCAGCAAATTTCAACAAAATAGTCTTCATGTATTCACCTATTTTTTGAGGAATTGTCCTAAGATTTCCGACAAATCTTTTAATAATTCTGAAACTGAATATTTTTCCTCACCTATTTGTTTTAAACTCCCATTCTCATCCAAAGTCACATAGAAAGTCAAAAGTGGTTTATTCACGAATTTTTCAACTCTTGTATACTCTTTAGACAGTTTTTCAATAGATTTTGCCACATAACCATCCGTTGATTTAACTGGTTCTTCAAATGCACTGACAAGATTAACAGGACGATCATCACGTAAAGAAACGATTAGAGCCTGTGGTAAAGTTTGATTGGCAAAAGTATTCACTTTTCCTGTCGGGAGGGAATTTGCAAATGCTTCGATGAATAAATTCAAACTGTTCTTTAAGGATTTCTCATCCTCTAGTTGTTTTGATAATTCATGAATCGCAACATTGGCATAACGATAGAGCGTAGAAGAGTTAAATTCGATGGTTCCCAGCATACCTGCACCTGCATTATCCTCTGGAGCTAAATCATCAATAGCAGTAAAGAAATCAAATTCAGTTTGTACAGCATGTGTTGAAATAGCATGAGCAACTTGAGAGGAAGCATCCTCGTTTAGAACTGGATCTTCAGCTACCATTCGACCGAACATAGCAACATCAATGGCTGGATTTGAGTTAGCTAGTTTTTGAAGTTCCTTTTTATCAGTCAGATTTTCATAGGCTGCTTGAGCTAATTTCTCAGCTTGTCTATCCCCCATAAAGTAAAGTGCCTTGACTTTACCTTTTTTCTTAATTCCAGTAGCTATCAAGACTGTATCTGCTTTGGTTAGTGCATCTTCAAAACTGATAGAATTATCTAGTTCTACAATTTTACCCGCAACATACCTTACAATGTCTTTTGTTCGGACACCGACATTTGACTGTTCTCCATAAGTATTAAAATAGTCTCTTATAGCTCTCTTCCAAGCTTGAGAACTCACGCGCGATCTTTTTACGCCACCGTACTGAGCAGTCTTTGGGCTACCTGTATCATCTCTATTCATATTTGAAGGTGGCAAGGTTTGTATAGCATGAATATCTAAAAATAAGCGTTGGTTAGTTGTCATTGTGTTTTTCTCCTTTGATTTGTTTATAATATGATCTTGCCCAATTTAGGCGAAGATTTTCTTGTACATTTTTTAAAAACCAATACAAGTCTTCAGCTAACTTAGCATAATCAACCTTTGTAGCAGGAGACTTTGTTTTGAGCAACATCATCATGTGGCGTAAATGGTAGATCAACTCTTCAAAAGTTGATGATGTAATCATAACATTGAACCTTCTGTCAATGGCTGTCGTGTCATCTCCTTTTCGAAGTTGACTAAGAGCAGAACCGATATTTTGATAAGTATCGGGCTCATCTAACATCACACTGGTTGAAGTTCCTTGTTGATGTAAGGCGTAAAATTGGATAGCTGTATAAATCGCTAACTCCTCATAGCTAGGCTGCTGGTATGAATTGACGAACTCCTCTGGTAAATGCTCAAATAAAATCGGCCAGATATCTGTTGCATCGCTCAAGGGTTTACCCAACGTTTTTCTAATTTTGGCCAGTGCAGCTTTACTCAATGGTGACTCCAACTCATAACTCAATTGTCTAATAATTCTTTTTGTGACAGAACCAACTGTCTGTTTGGATTGTTCCAACACACACACCTCCTATTTTAATTGTTGATGAAGCAAATATTCAAATGAATTATAGGCAGTTGCAATATTTTTTATTCGACCATCTTTTTCAATGCCGAGGTAGTCCCTAGTTCCTCCGTGACCTAAGATGCTCTTTGCTTCAGCTTTAACCATTTTTTTCAGCAAATCTCTCCATTCTTTGATTTTAGGATCCTTTTCATCATCTGGTAGGATACTGGATAACCATTCTCGAAAAGGGTGATCGATTTTGAAATAGAGCATTTCAACCATCTGATTAGTATAATTGTTGTTTGAGATATTCCTAATTTCTTTTAGATCCTCTATATAGCGTTTATATACTTTGGAAATGACAGTTTTTGTTTCTTCTACCACCTCATTAATACGTGGTACCCAACCACTCTCATTAAAATCCGCCAAAACTAAATCATTGATAAGTATAGAGTCAATAACTTCATCAGTTGGAAGCCATGAAGTAGCATTTCCATCGTCCTGCATACTAATGGAAATAATATTAAATAATCTATTTCCTATTATGTCACCTATATCTCCTAGCCAATCAATAATTCCCGGTTTTCTAAAGTGCCCTGTTCTATCTTCTACTGCTAGCAAACCAAATGACCGCCACAACGATTGATTCAAGAGATGTTTCCTAGGAGTATAGCTATCTTTATTTTCTCCTGTAGTATTATATTTCCATGTTGTCATCGGCTCTAAAAAATTGTCCCGATGATTGATTTCGGGTAATTTTACAATCTCAAAAGAGAAAGGCTTATTTAAATCATATTCTGGATCAATATAAATCCCTCTGCTCCAAATCGTATACAGATTAGCTAAATCTGTACATTCACTACCAAACAAATAGCGATTAATATTATCAGAACTAGCAAATTCCCAACAGGGACATTGAATACTTTCTAAATTACCATGATCATAGAATGGCAAGATACAATTTAGTAACAGCGTTTCAAATAAAGAAGTTCCCTGTATAAAAACTGCCCCGATATCAAACAACCAGCCCTTTGACACTTTATATTTTTCTTTTCCAAAAATAACTTTATCGGATAATCCTGAGTACCCTTGAAAAGTTAAAAGCCATCGTGTAACTTCGGAAGCAGTCAGTTGTTCTTTATTTTTACTATTCTTTGGGGAAAATAAGGCTAACTTATTCTCACTCTCTGAAATCGTTCTATTGATATTTTTCCCAGAGATACTGCTTGCTTTTGCTTTACTAATTTTGTCTGCTACAATATCCTCTTTTCTAACTTGAAAAAATGGATATTCCTTATCAAATAAGTAAAAGCGATCCCGCCATTTTTCTAGGTAATGACTAACAATGTCTGGGAACTTACCACTTTCCCAAAGATCTTTCCATGTATCATATAAATCATCCTGATAGTCAGCAATATCAGATTCTTCCACAGGCTCAATTTGTTTAAACCGCTCATCTACTGCCAGATACTCATAGACATTACCATCTGCATCAAAGCGTGAAAAGACAGTATGTAACACAGCCAGCAAAACTCGCAGCACAGCAAAATCTTGCGTTTTTGTATCTCCTGCTAAATCTTTGTACTGATGAGCATTTATAAATAATTCCTGCAAGGAAACTTCTTTTGTTGTTCCTTTTTCATCATAAACGACAGAAATCCAGGGTTCATCTAGTAAATTAAATCGACTCATTCTTATTTAACCTCTCCGTTGTAATCCCATATTTTTTATCATATAAGAGTTTAAACCCATTGAGAATAAACTCATTGTTTTCATCAAAAATAATCCCGAGAGCTCCTTTTAACCACGATGAATTTCGCCATTGACTTAAATAGCTGTTGTTATACCTTTCAAGCTCTTCAATAGTTTGATCGATATTATAGCCCTTGGATAAACTCATAGGAAGTCGTAAAGTATTTTGTGCTACTTTTTTAGCGACCAAAGGATTATCAATATTCTGAGATATATCTTGATTTTCAATAAATAAGCTATAGCCATCAGACATTTTTTTTAAAGCAATCACTTCAATTGTATCTTCAACATCACGAACCTGAGCATTAGATTTTTCTTCACTATCGTTTGGATGCAGGTTCTTCAACCAACCAATCAGACTATTGTTTCTATGTCTCGATATTTTTAAGACAGGATCATTGATACGGTATGTTCTTGCCTTTGTTTCCTTATTCTTAATCGTGACATCATGCTCCGTCTTAGCATCTAAATATTTTTGCTGAAATTCCTGACTTGAAAACTCAATTGTAAAATCTGGACTATAAACTTTCTGGACTAATGGTGAAATATCATCTGGCAATCTCATGATATCTGGTAAAAAGTGCTGAGTTCTGGCTAACAGATAATCACCATAAACAAAACTACTTCCTTCTTCAAAATCCAACTCTTGGGAAGTTCCTAAAACGTAAAACCTAGCTATTTCATGCTTTTGAGGCCGTTCTATTTGGTGTCGATGAAGTCGTCCAATACGTTGTATTAGCAAATCCATAGGTGCCAGATCACTTATCATCACATCGAAATCAATATCCAAGGATTGCTCAATCACCTGAGTTCCAATGATAACTTTCTTATGTGGACGGTCTACATTTTTTCCGATTTGTTGTAATAATTCTTTCTCTTTTTGGATTCTTTCGGTCGCAATAAAACTGGAATGAAGTAATTCCACCATATCATCTCCAAAAATTTCCGAAAAGTTTCTTGCCAACTCTTGGGATCTTCTCACTGTATTGACAATGATTCCAACTACTCCACCGCCCTCAAGGGCATCTTTAACAGTTCCCAATAACTGCTCTTCTTGTAAACGAATGATGTGAATGTCTTTTATGTTTTGCTTATTGAATGTTGTAACTTGATAAATCTCTGAGCCATCATTATAAGTGATTAAAGGATAAACGTCTGTCTTTAATTGGTCCGTATTTTCAATATCTCGCCATTTGATCCCCATCCCAGACATATAGCTTTTAAGGATATTTTCTCTTTGTTGAGAAGGTAATGTCGCTGACAAAATGACTACCGGAACACCATAGGCTCCCATCCATTTTATCGCCTCCATCAAATATTGACTCATATAAGCATCATAAGCGTGAACTTCATCAATAATAACAACCTTTTTACTAAAACCTAGATGACGCAAAGCTAAATGTTTTTGTTTCAATGCTAACATTAAGAACTGATCAACAGTCCCCACTACAAAATCATCTAAAGCCGAAGTCTTTCTCCCAGAAAACCATTCATTAATGATAACGCTACCATTTTCTATATCATCAAAATTAAATGTATTAGCTTTAAGTTTTAAAAAATCTTCGTTTAGAGCTGCTTTCCCGTGTACCAACTGAATAGATAGTATGTCTTCAGAATCATCCTTTAAACTTTCAACCCATTTTTCAATACGATTAAAAATCCCATTCGATGTCGCCTGAGTTGGTAAACCAAAAAAAAGACCGCTTCTTCCCGTCTTAGTAGCTAACTGCTCTGCTGTAATCAATGAAGCTTCTGTCTTCCCTAACCCCATTGGTGCTTCTAGAACTACAATCCCAGGTTTAGATATTTGAGTAATAACATGAGATAAGGTTGATTGAACATTATTAGGTTCAAATCCAAATCTTTCCTTATAAAGACTATCTGGTTTTGAGATATATTTAGGTTGCCACAAACTAGGTTTTTTCCACCTTTCAAACCCATCTTGAAGGCGTCTTAACTTATCTACCTCCTCTTTTTCATTGACACTTAATAAAGGAAAGTAGTACTCATTACTAGCGATCCAGTCAGCCATAATCAGCAATCCTGATAAGATAACTTGAGCAGGCTGTTTAATTCTAGGAAGCTCTCTCACAGAGTCAAACCCCAACTCATCTAAAGCACCGTTGAAGATTTCTTTTTGAACCAAATCCCAATTCTTATGGATAGCACTCTCCTTACTTTCATTTTGAAAATAGTTTGAAAGATAGCTCCCTTGATTTTTTACATCCTCAATCGTATCAATCGGTCGTCCATGGTGTCCACCAATAATAGTCGAAATATCCTCTTGAACACCATAACTAGATAGCAAATATTGACCTGCAAGGCTGTGATGACTCTTTTTTGGTGATGATAGTTGAAGTGAACTAATTTTAGTAAATCCTGACTGCTCCAATTTTTCTAATAGTTGAATATCCAAATCATCTGAATTTGCAAATCCTCTTTGAGTTTGAAAGGCTGGAGTTGCTTTCCCGATATCATGAACAGCAGCTAAAAATTGTGCAAGTCGTTTCCCTAAACCGCCATCATGTGTTACTGAATCCAGAGAATCCTCAATCAGTTTTTTTTGCCCCTCACTTAACCAATGCTCCCAGAGAAGTCCAATTATATTTTTTGTATCTTCTAGATGCTGAGACAAGGGTAACCAAAAAAATCTACCATTTTCTTCCTTTTTCTTAGCCCAAAGAGTATCGGACTTTTTCTTAGACATGCTTCATCCCCTCTTCATCCCATTTTATATATTTCCATTTTATACCTAAAAGTTTTAAAATACAACAACAAACATGGAAGGGGTTACAAAAACATGCTGTTTTCTAAAGTAGTGTAAACATAAGAATGGGAAAATCCTTTTTAGAGGAGTTTTAAAACATTACTAGAATGATCTTTATTACTATAAAACCATTCACCATAGAATTGCTTCACTTCCATACCCTAAAGTAAGAAATGGATGATATTTCCCTTAAATTAACTGTAAAGGATTGTATTGTTGAAAATGGGTACATTCTCTGTGATTCAAATATCAAAAAAAGAGAGAATAATGTAATCCTCTCCTGTTCTTCGTTATATGTGAGACTTTTCAATTGACAATGAACTTGTTTTCCTTATGTTTCATTTTTTGAGACTAATACCACGGTTTCAACTGGCTAAGACCGCCAGACTTTTAAATATTGCTGAGCTGTCTCTAGGTTAAAGGTTTTGTCTGCAATAAGGCGCTCAACGAGGGGAGCAACCTCGGACTCACTAGCACCTGCTAGGAGAGCTAGGGATTTGGCCTGTAATTTCATGTGGCCTTGCTGGATGCCCGTACTGACCAAGGCTTTGAGGGCCGCAAAGTTTTGAGCAAGACCGATGGACACGATAATCTGAGCTAATTCCTTAGCTGAAGGATTTCCTAGTAGTTCATGACTAAGGGCTACACGTGGGTTGAGACCGATAGAGCCACCCTTGGTCGCTACCGGCATGGGTAGGGTCATCTCACCGACCAATTCTTCTCTTTCCATGTCCAGCGTCCATTGACTAAGACCTTGATAGCGTCCGTCTCGACTGGCAAAGGCATGAGCCCCAGCTTCGATGGCACGCCAGTCATTACCCGTGGCAATCAAAATAGCATCAATACCATTAAAAATCCCTTTATTATGGGTAGCCGCTCGGTAGGGATCAGCCTGCGCAAACTGGCTGGCCAAGGCTATTTTCTCCGCAATTTCTCGTCCTTGGTCCCTTTGGGGACTCAAGTAGCGAAAGGCGATACGACAGCTTGCAGTCACCAGAGAATCAGTCGCGTAGTTGGACAGGATCCCCATAAGGCTCTGTCCCTGACTGAGTTCTTCTAAGACTGGTTTCAAAGCCTCCAGCATGGTGTTGAGCATATTGGCTCCCATGGCTTCCTGGGTATCGACATGGAGATAGACAACGAGAAAGTCTGTTTCACCTTTGATCTGCTCTACATGCAAATCACGCGCTCCACCTCCACGTTTGACGATAGAAGGATAGGCTTGATTGGCAAGTTCCAAGAGTTCGGCTTTCTTGCTGGCAATCTTCTCTTGCGCTAGCTCTGGATCAGCAACTTGATTAAGGGCCACCTGACCGATCATCTGGCGCTCATGTACTTGAGCAGTAAAGCCACCTGCTCGCTTGATGATTTTGCTAGCATAGCTGGCCGCAGCAACCACAGACGGTTCTTCTGTCACATAGGGAACTGTGTAGTCCTGACCGTTCACCAAAAGCTCTGGAATGATGGAATAAGGCAGAGAAAAAGTTCCTACCACATTCTCACTCAGCTGGTCTGCAACTGCCAAGCTGACTTGTTCATCCTGCTCCAGACTCGCTTGCTTTTCAGGACTAAGGAGCGCCTGAGCTTTCAGCAACTCCAGGCGCTCATGGTATGTTTTTTTAGAAAATCCATTCCAACTTAACTTCATTATTTTTCAACCTTGCTATAACGGCGTTGGTGGTCGATAATTTCAACCAAGGCATAGTCTTGATTTTCAAAACCTGCAAATTGGGCTGAGCCAGACTCATCCAACTGCAATTCTTCGAAGAAGACTTTTTCATAGTCTGCAACTGACAATGCTGTACGTTGCTTGAGTTTGCTCAAACGATCCTTATCAAGGTAAGCCTCATAGCCCTCAACCAGCTCTCCACTAAAGAACTCTGAAACCGCTCCACTTCCATAACTGTAGAGGGCAATTTTATCTCCAGCCTTCAAAGTCTCTGCATTTTCCAAAAGGGAGAGAAGCCCGAGGAAGAGGGAACCCGTGTAGATATTTCCAATCATCTGACTGTAAAGGATGGACTTATCAAAGTTCTCTTGCAAACTATCCTGTTTTTCTTTAGACAAAGTTTTGTCCATCATCTTGCGCAAGCCTTTTAGGGCCAACTTAGGATAAGGCAAGTGGAAGCAGATAGCTGCAAAGTCATCCATCGTCCAATCATAGCGTTTCTTGTATTCATCCCAAGTCGTTGTCAGGCAATCAAGATACTGTTGGGTCGAGTACATGCCGTTTACATAAGGAGTGCTTGAGTAGTTCGGACGCCAGAAATCCATGATGTCTCGCGTTTGAGCAACGTTATCATTGTTAAAGGCCATGATGCGCGGATTTTGAGTAATTAGCATCGCCACACTTCCAGCACCCTGGGTTGGCTCACCTGGAGTTCCCACACCATACTTGGCAATATCACTGGCAATGACCAAAACCTTAGACTCTGGAGAATTTTCCACATGCAATTTAGCATAATGAAGGGCAGCTGTCGCTCCATAGCAGGCTTCTTTAATTTCAAAGCTACGGGCGAAAGGCTGAATGCCTAACAAGCCATGAACAAAGACTGCCGCTGCCTTACTCTGGTCAATCCCTGACTCGGTCGCCACGATGACCATATCGATTTCTTCTTTTTCTTTGTCTGTTAAAATAGAGTTGCTTGCACTAGCTGCCAAGGTAACAATGTCCTCAGTCAGTGGCGCAATACTAATTTCATTTAACAAGAGTCCCTTGCTAAATTTTTCGGGGTCAACTCCCCTCGCTTCTGCTAAGTCTTGTAATTTCAAGACGTATTGACTGGTCGCAAAACCAATCTTATCAATACCGATTGTCATATTTACCTCTGTTTTTTCATTCATTGTAAAAAATCGTTTCATTCTATTTTATCACAAATAGGGACAAAAGAGAGAAAAAAGACTTGATTCAACAAATCAAGTCTTTGCTTTGACTGCATTAGGAAGAGATTCCTCGTTGTTTTCGGATGTAGTAATAAAGCTTTAGAATTACTGTTCCACTTGCCATTCCAATAGAAATAACAAGAGCTAACATAACCACCAAAGTCGCGCTGGCAATAGCATGGCTGTAATCTCCTGTCACAAAGAAAGCTGTCGTTCGATAGGATAAATAACCCGGCACCAAGGGGGCAAGAATGGCCAATACAAAGACCACCGCTGGTGTCTTATAGACAATACTTAAAATCTGGCTGATGCAAGAGCCAATTACTGCTGCGATAAAGGTCGCAATAATAACATTGGTTGGTTCTTTGAGCACGAGATAGAGGAGCCAAACGCCCATTCCCAAAATACCACCAGGTAGGAGCATGGAGCGTTGAACATTCAGTACGATTAGAAAGGTGATAATGGCGAGTAAACTCGCCACTGCTTGGAGCAAAATACTTGTTAGAGTCATCTTATGTCATCAAAACCAGGGCGACAGAGGTGCCAGCCCCTAAAGCGAGGGTAATGAGCAAAGATTCAAACATCTTGCTCATACCAGAGTTAATATGGTTGGTCATGATATCCCGTACCGCATTTGTCAGAGCAATACCTGGAACAAAGGGCATGACCGCTCCTGCTATAATCAGGTCTGCCGTCGAAGGAAATCCTGTGTAGCGGGCCCAGAACTGGGCAATCAATCCGAAAACAAAGGCACCCGCAAAGGCCGTTACAAAAGGAATGCGGACAAACTTCTCTACGTAGAGAGAGAAGGCAAATCCAAATAAGGTCGCAATAGCGGCGCCAAAAGCGTCATAGACATTGCCCCCAAACATAATCGAGAAGAAAGGGGCACTGAGGGTCGCTGCTACGGTCACTTGGAACTTGGTATAAGGAAGGGCTTGATTGCCGATTTCTTTCAGCTTTTTAAAGGCTGTCGAGAGATCAATCTGACCTCCGACAAGCTCCCGTGATACTTGGTTGACATCACAGACTTTCTCAATGTTATAAGAGGATGAGGTCACCCGTTTCATCCGAGAAATATTGGTGTTTTCGATAGAAAAGAAAATAGCTGCGGGCATGGCAAGAACATTGCAATCCATTATTCCTTGTGAATGGGCAATACGGATCATAGTATCCTCAACCCGATGAATCTCTGAGCCGCTTTTCAGGAGAATGGTTCCTGCTAGCATAATCACATCAATGACGGCATTCAACTCTCTCGATTCGTCCATTTTCTCCTCCTTTTTTCTACTTCCTATATTTTATCACAAAATCTTGTGAAAAAAAATCTTTGTCATGAAATCATGACAAAGATTCGTCTAATCTCGAGAACTCTCGTGAGTTCCTTCACTATTGGATGAACTGCTAGAAGGAGTATTCCCTTGTTGATTTCCTTGTTGGTTCCCCTGGTTTGGACTTGTAGGAGAACCTTGGTTCCCACGTTGGGCAGGATTAGAGGATGAAGTTGATGGTGGTGTTTTTGGTTTGTAGATGGAAAGTTTGATACGCGTACTTGCAAGATCAACCTGTTCTCCTGCTCTTGGCGTTTGACTGACAACAGTTCCTTCTGCCGTTCCTTCAGGAGCAGTCGATACTTCAACAACCTCAATATTTGCTTCCTTCACACCGACAATCTGAGTCAAGTTATTCTTTGTAAACTCGAGACTTGAACCGATGTAGTTCGGCATGCTGACACTAGTCACCTTCTTAGCTACTGTTAAGGTAATCGTAGTGGCTTTTGAGAGATCATAGGTCGAACCCGAAGCAGGGGTCTGTCTGAGGACGATTCCAGGTTCGCTTTCATTGGATTCTTCCTCTTCCATCTTGATTAGATTTTCAGGAACCTTCTTCTCCTTGAGTTCAGCTACAACTTCCGTATACTTACGTCCGACATAATTGCTCAATTGGAAGGATTGCTTACCAGAAGAAACAATCAAATTGACCTTGGTTCCTTCTTTTCGGCCGCTACCAGCTTCTGGATCCGTTCGAATAACTCGTCCTTCTGCTACTGTATCGCTGGCCTCTGACTTTTCTTCACCGGCTTCAAACTTGGATTTTTTAAGAGCTTCCTTAGCCTCTGCAACAGTTTGTCCGGCTACGTCAGGAATAGGAATCGTTGCTGGTGTTCTTGACAAAATCCAGACCAAAGAGGCTGCAACCAATAGAAGACTGGCCAAAAGAATCATATAGCGAGCCTTAAACTTCCGTTTCTTGGCAGGCTTTGGCGCTGGAGCTGGCTCTGCGACTGGTTGAGTTGATTTCTTTGGTTGAGGGCGTTCTTCTTGCGCCGGAGCTTTAGGAATCGATGTCAGTGTACTTTGTGGAACTTTAGGTAAAGTCTTAGTGTCTGCCTTACTCGCATCGTCAAAGACCAATTTCGGTTCATTCCGACGATTATAAGACAAGCTAGTTGACAAGTCCACATACATTTCTGAAACAGACTGATAACGATCTGACAGCTTCTTAGCAGTTGCCTTGATGACAACATTTTCTAAAGCCTGAGGGACAGATGGATTTTCAGCTATGACGGACGGAAGTGGCTTCTGGAAATGCTGGAGAGCAATCGTAACTGCACTATCCCCATCGTAAGGAATATGACCAGTCAGCATTTCATAGAAGATAATCCCCATTGCATAGATATCACTCTGGAAGGTCGCTTTAGATCCACGTGCTTGCTCAGGTGACAAATAATGAACAGAGCCTAACATTGAGTTGGTCTGGGTCAGACTAGTCTCCGCAAAGGCTACAGCAATCCCAAAGTCCGTGACCTTAGCTGTGCCGTCAGGTGTCAAGAGGATATTTTGAGGTTTCAAATCCCGGTGAACAATTCCTCGAGTATGGGCTAAGCGCATGGCCAAGAGGATTTGCCCCATGATCCGAACTGCTTCTTCATTTGAAAGAGGATAGTGTTCTTTGATATAACGCTTGAGGTCAAGGCCTGCTACGTATTCCATAGCTAGGTACTGTTGACCGTCTTCCTCACCAATATCTGTTATCCGAACGATATGAGGATGGTCCAGATCCGCCATGGCTCTCGCTTCACGCTGGAAACGTGCCACAGCAATCGGGTCCGTCTGGTAGTTGGTCCTCAGGACCTTCACTGCCACTTCTTCCCCGTCTAGGATCAAATCCTTGGCCAGGTAAACATCTGCCATGCCTCCCCGACCAATCTGCTTGACAATCCGATACCGCCCGGCAAAAATCTTGCCGATTTGGATCATTCTGCTGCCTCCTCGTTCATGTAAACAAGGGCAACCGTAATGTTGTCTAAACCTCCTGCATTGTTAGCGAAGCGAATGAGGGTTGCCGCCTTGTCTGCTAGGGAAATATCGCTGGTTACGATATCATAAATCTCGCTTGCCGAAATCATATTGGTCAAACCATCACTATTGAGCAAGAGATAATCTCCTGACTCCAGTGTAATCATCCCAAAATCTGGCTGGATTTCATCTTTTTGTCCGATAGACTGGGTGATGATATTCTTTTGAGGGTGAGTTTCTGCTTCTTCTGGAGTCAATTGACCAGCCTTGAGCAATTCGTTGACCAAGGAATGGTCACTTGTCAACTGGTGGTATTCTTCTCCACGAATCAAACCGATACGAGAATCTCCAATGTGAGCATAGATGGCTTGGTTGTCAATAAAAGCAACAGCTTCTAGCGTTGTTCCCATGCCTCTGTAGGCTTCGTCCTGACCTAGTTGATGAATTTTTTGATTTTCAATCTCCAGGTAGTGGGCAAACCACTCACGAACTTCATTGACTGAGTCAATTTGGGTATCCACCCAAGCCACACCAAGGTCTGTTACCGCCATCTCACTAGCGATATTTCCTGCACGGTGTCCTCCCATCCCGTCAGCCAAGATGATCATAGTGCGTCCTGCTCGGTTGACAAAGTGATTGACATAGTCCTGATTATTTGTCCGTTTCTGACCAACATCTGTTAATAATGCTATTTCCATTGTGTCAGTTCCTTCCTATTCTGATATCTTGCGAAATTGGCTGATAAAGAATCCATCACTTCCATACAATTCAGGAGTGATCAGGATGCAGCCATCTTTCAGGATATCTTTACATTCGTGTTCTAGTTTAACCTGCTCGAACTCGGGATGACTTTCTAAAAACGCCTCAACGACTTGAAAGTTCTCCTCAGAGACAATAGTACAGGTACTATAAGTTATTATACCACCTTTTCGTAGCGTTTGACAAACACTACCTAATATTTCCAGCTGAATTTCCTGTAAGGAGGTGAAATCTGCCGTTTCTTTATTGTATTTGATGTCTGGTTTACGACGTAAAAGTCCAATTCCAGAACAGGGAGCATCTACTAAAATCTTATCAAAAGAGTCCCGACCGAAAAACTCATGCACTTTTCTGGCATCCAATTTTTGCGTTTGCACTTGATCTGCTACTCCTAAACGCTCCGCATTTTCTTGGATCAAGTCCAACTTATGATCATAAAGATCCAAAGCCGTCACCTTACCGGATGTGAGGTAAGAGGCCATATGGGCTGTTTTCCCACCCGGAGCAGCACAGGCATCTAGAACCTGCTCATCACCTTGTAGATCAAGAGTCGGAGCAACCAGTTGACTGGACTCGTCTTGGATGGTAATGGCCCCTTCTGCGAACAAATCATGTCCTGCAAAGTGGCCGTGCTCCTTGACCAGACCAGTAGCAGCCAAAGGGGAATCAGTCGCCTCTAACAAGGCTTTGATTTCCTCTTTTCGGCTCAAATCGGCTACACGAATACTGGCTTTGTTGCGCACCAAGAGACTTTTAAAGATGGCTTGTGCTCGCTCTTCACCGTATTCTTCCTTGAGTTTAGACACGAGCCAAACTGGGAGAGAATAGGCAATGGAATCACGCTTATTTTTTCGTTTGATGCTGTCAATATCTGGCCAACCTTCTCGCAAGATACGACGAAGGACGGCGTTGACCAATTTCTCACTGCCTTTTTTACGTAATTTAGCCAATTCCACTGCTTCATTAACAACAGCGTGATTAGGAATCTTATCCAGATACCGAAGTTGGTAGGCGCTCAGGAGGAGCAGGATATAGAGCCAGTTATCAAGCTTATCTCTGTCTTCGATAAAGTGGGACAGGTACCATTCCAGGTTGAGTTTTCGGGCTACCGTTCCGTAGACAATCTCTGTCACCAAGCCCTTATCTGCTGCTGAGAGTTGACTCCCCTTGAGGTGTTTATTTAAGGCAATATTCGAATATGCTTGGTTGACTAGAACATCCTCTAGCACTGCTAGAGCTAGACTTCTAGCCGTTTCTACTTTAGTCACCAAATCGTTCTCCTACAGTCAATGTCCGTCCCACTCCGTTGAGGAAGGAAGCGATATCCATCTTAGGTTTCCCAGCTGGCTGCACTTGCTTAAGAGACAGAGCACCTTCTGCCGTAGCGACGATCAATTCCTTCTTGCCGATTGAGAGGATCTCCCCTGGAACTCCCTGACCTTCTACTGGTAGGGCTTCATAGATTTTAAAGCGGTCGCCTTTGAGAAAAGTATGGGCAACAGGCCATGGATTCATGCCTCTGATTTGGTTGAAGAGTTGACGGTTAGTCTTATTCCAGTCCAACTTTTCTTCCTCTGGTTTGATATTTGGCGAGAAAGTAACTTGACTAGGATCTTGTGGTTCAGGTTTGATCTCCCCAGCAATATAGGCAGGAAGGGTATCCAAAAGCAAGTCACGACCAACAATCGCTAATTTTTCAAACAAGGTGCCGACATTGTCCTCATCTGTGATGGGAATACTGCGACGGGAAATCATATCTCCTGCATCCATTTCTTTAACCATTTCCATAATGGTCACACCAGCTTCCTCATCCCCTTGAATCAGGGCATAATGAATGGGAGCGCCACCACGGTGTTTGGGAAGGAGGGAAGCATGAACGTTGACCGCAAAGTCCATGCTATCAAGAAGTTTACTTGGGAGAAATTGCCCAAAAGCAGCGGTCACAATCCCATCCGCTCCTAGCTTCATAATGGCTTCCATCTCAGGACTTCCAGATAATTTTTCAGGCTGGTAGATAGGAAGGCCTGCTTCTTTGGCAGCCTGCTTGACTGGGGTTTCTTGGATCACTTTTTTACGGCCGACAGCGCGGTCTGGCTGGGTCACAACAGCTAGAATCTCATAACGGTCGTCTGATAACAAGCCCTTCAAAACTGTCGATGAAAAATCGGGAGTCCCCATAAAGATTAGTTTTGTCATTTCTTCTCCTTCTTATAAAAATTGCTGCGGCTCATGGTCAATGCTGAGACGAAGCTCGCTATTTTCCCGTTCTTGAGTCAAGTCCAAAACTCGATTGAGAGTTGGTCCCAGCTCATCTTCTAAACGGTATTTAATTAAAATCTGGTAATGATAAAGGTTGTGGGTACGGGCGATGGGTTTGGGCGTTGGTCCAAGGATTTTACTAGTTTCCGATAAACCTGAGCGCAAAATTCCCATAACTTCATAGGCACGTTTGACAACCTCTTCTTCTTTCTTGTGAGAGAGGGTAATCCCAATGGTGAAATAATAAGGTGGGTAGCCAAGTTGGCGTCTGATACTCATTTCATAGGCATAAAAACCTTCATAATCCTGATCTTTTGCAAAACGAATGGCATAGTGCTCCGGATTGTATGACTGAATCAAGACCTGCCCAGCTTTTTCCGCACGACCTGCCCGACCAGCCACCTGAGTTAAGAGTTGGAAGGTTCTCTCAGAAGAACGGAAATCAGGCAGGTTCAAGGCCGTATCCGCATTGAGTACTCCAACCAAAGTCACATTTGGAAAATCCAAGCCCTTGGCAATCATCTGAGTTCCCAGCAAGATATCCGCTTCGCCTCGGCCAAACTGGTCAAGAAGAGCTTGGTGACTCCCCTTCCTGCGGGTCGTATCCACATCCATCCGCAGAATGCGAGCCTGAGGAAAGAGCTCTGCTAGCTCATCGTAGGCTTTCTGAGTCCCTGTACCGTAGTAGCGAATGCTGCGACTCTGACAGTTAGGACAGACATGAGGAATTCCCTTAGAAAAGCCACAGTAATGGCAGTTCATGGTCTTGGTATCCATGTGGAGAGTCAGAGAAATATCACAGTTGGGACAGCTATCTACCGTTCCACACTCCCGACACATAACAAAGCTAGAATAACCCCGACGGTTGAGCATGAGGACTACCTGTTCTTTTTTATCCAAACGGTCTTGGATGGCTTCTAGTAAAGGGGGCGTAAAGTTTGACGTCTCATTCTGCCCGATATAGTCCCGAAAGTCAATCACTTGAACCTCAGGAATGGTGGCTAAAGGATTGGCCCGTTGGGTCAGACGTAAGTGTTGGTAGACACCTTTTCCAGCCCGCGCACGGCTCTCTAAGCTCGGTGTTGCCGAACCAAGGACCAGGGCTGCTTGATTGTACTGGGCCCGTAGAATGGCGACCTCTCTAGCATGGTAACGGGGATTGCTGTCTTGTTTGTAACTAGCTTCATGCTCTTCATCGATAATGATGACACCTAGATTTTTCAGAGGAGCAAAGATAGCTGATCGAGCGCCAACGACAACTTGGGCATCGCCACGCTCAACCTTGCGCCATTCATCGTACTTTTCACCATTGGAAAGGCCTGAGTGGAGGATAGCTACTTTCTCGCCGAAACGAGCAATGAAACGCTCCGTCATTTGTGGCGTCAGAGAAATCTCAGGTACCAGTAAAATAGCTGTCTTACCCTTGTCCAAGGCTCCTTGGATAATCTGCAAGTAAACCTCTGTTTTCCCACTTCCTGTAATCCCTTGAAGGAGGAATGGTGGTTGCTGACTGCCAATAGCACTGATAACCGCATCACGCGCCTGTCTTTGCTCTGGGTTCAGCTCCAAAGGTTGACTGGCTTCAATGCCTTCGAAATAAGCAGCTGAACGTTGCACTTCCTTTTGAACAAGGGTTAGAGCTCCTTGATCCACAAAGAAGTTGACTTGCTCCCGCGAATAAGACTCTAACAAGCTAGCCAGAGGAGCACTCTCAGGACGAGACAGTAAATAGTCTCTCAGCTCTGCCTTTTTCTTAGCACGCGCAGAAATCTCAACACCTTCTAACTGCTCAACATGGACCTCATACCAAGATTGGGTCTTGACCTTCTTCTGATCAACAGCCTGGTACTCTAAACGGAGCAACCCTTTTCTGGTCAAGCGCATCATTTCAGCTTGCTTGGCAAGGTCTAAAGAAGAAAAGGCTAGCGAATCTTCTGAACCAAACAGACGCTCTCGGTCTGCCTGACTGAGACCTTCTAAAGGATAGAGAATCTTATCATAGCTGGAGTTTAAAAATCCTGGCAACATGGCTTTTAGGATGGAGATTTTGTAAGAAAAGACGGACTTGCGTAATTTCTCAGCCAACCAGAGTTGCTCTTGGGTCAAGACGGGAGAAAAATCTAGCACCTCTGCAATCTCTTTCAAGCCCTGACCTTCCATCTCTTCATCTGACTGGGACTCCAGGCCAAGAACAATTCCTTGGATCAAGCGATTGCCCTTGCCAAAAGGAACATGGACCCGCATACCGACTTCCAGCATCACTTCAAATTCCTCTGGGACCTTATAACTATAGGGCTGGTCCGTCTGCATCAGGGGAACATCCACGATTATCTTTGCGATCGCCATCTTCTCACCTCCTCCTTGTCATACTCTTCGAAAATCAAATTCAAACCACGTCAGCGTCGCCTTACCGTACTCAAGTACAGCTTGCGGCTAGCTTCCTAGTTTGCTTTTTGATTTTCATTGAGTATCAGTATATTCTTGCAATAGAAAAAATAAGATTGAGTCCCCCCAACCTTAAATTTTTTCACCATCTTCTTTTTCTTTAGCGATTTGCTCTTTGATTTTCTTTTCTTCTTCTTCTTTGCGGCGTTTTTCTTCTTCGATACGGAGACGAACCGCTTCACGTTTTCCTTCTGGATCTGGGTGAATCGTAACGTTTCCTGACTCGATTTCTTCCAAAGCGCGAAGAGTTGATTTTTCAGACTTAAACTCTTGAGTTGCTGGCGCACCTGCTTCTAGTTCGTGGGCACGTTTTGCTTCCAAGATTACGAGTGAATATTTTGATGGTACCTTGTCTAGCAAGGTATCAATAGAGGGTTTTAACATCATTTGCTTGTACCTGTTTCCTATAGTTTATCGAGTAGTTGGAGATTTTGGCAACATCTCCTGGTAGTGACCAATAACACGGTCCACACGGAAGTGTTCTGCTTCGATCACACGCTTGACACGTTCAGCAGCGAGGGGCACCTGATCGTTGACAATAGCATAATCATACTCACGCATGAGGGCAATTTCTTCCTTGGCTTTTTCAATTCGTTGGGCAATCACTTCTGCACTATCTGTTCCACGACCTACCAAACGATCTTGCAATTCATCCAAATCTGGTGGTGTTAGAAAGATAAAGACAGCATCTGGAACCTTTTTCTTAACCTGAAGGGCTCCCTGCACTTCAATCTCAAGAAAGACATCGATTCCCTTGTCCAGAGTTTCATTGACATAGGTCAGAGGAGTTCCATAGTAGTTACCGACATACTCTGCATATTCCAACATCTGACCTTGACGGATCAGCTCTTCAAACTCTTCACGAGTACGGAAGAAATAGTCCACTCCGTCCACTTCACCAGGACGTTGCGCACGCGTCGTCATCGATACAGAGTATTGAAATTGATTCTCAGAACTCTCAAAAATCTCTCTTCTAACCGTTCCTTTCCCAACTCCTGAAGGACCAGAAAAAACGATTAGCAAGCCTCGGTCTGCCATTATGTCTCCTTTAGTTAGTCTGTGAAATAAAGTAAAATTTCTCTCGAATACTGATGATCGCGTCAGTTATCCTTCTACAGTCTTTCTATCTAGTGTAACAAAAAAGCAGTAATATTTCAACTGCTCTTTCTTATTTATTTCGCATAATCTACTGCACGAAGTTCGCGAATCACGGTTACCTTGATATTTCCTGGGTAATCGAGATTATTTTCAATTTTCTCACGAACTTTGTGAGCCAAGATTGTGACTTTGTCGTCCTTGATTTGTCCTGGATTAACCATGATACGGATTTCACGTCCTGCTTGAAGAGCAAAGCTATTTTGCACTCCTTCAAAGCCATTGGCGATTTCTTCCAAATCATGGAGACGCTTGATGTAGCTTTCAAGAGACTCGCTACGAGCACCTGGACGCGCTGCACTCAAGGCATCTGCTGCAGCAACGATCACTGCAATGACACTTTCGGCTTCGACATCACCGTGGTGGCTAGCAATGGTATTCACCACAACTGGGTGTTCCTTGTACTTACGAGCCAATTCCGTACCAATCTCAACGTGGCTACCTTCAACCTCGCGGTCAATAGCTTTCCCGATGTCGTGAAGGAATCCAGCACGACGGGCAAGAGCTGCATTTTCACCAAGTTCACTGGCGATGATACCAGATAACTTAGCAACCTCAATCGAATGACGCAAGACATTTTGTCCATAAGAAGTACGGAACTGCAAACGTCCCATAATCTTCATCAAGTCTGGATGGAGGTTTGGCGCACCAATCTCATAGGCAGCAGCCTCCCCATATTCACGGATTTTATTGTCAATCTCCTGACGGTTTTTCTCCACCAACTCTTCGATACGAGCTGGGTGGATACGGCCATCCTTGAGCAACATTTCCATGGTCATACGAGCAATTTCACGACGAATCGGATCAAATCCTGACAAGGTTACCACTTCTGGCGTGTCGTCAATGATGACATCTACCCCTGTCAAACTTTCAAAGGTACGAATATTGCGACCTTCACGACCGATAATGCGTCCCTTCATGGTATCATCTGGTAGGTGAACTGTCGAGTTTGTTGACTCTGCTACATAGTCACCAGCGATACGCTGCATAGCCTGAACCAAGATATCTTTCGCAATCTTGTCTGAACGTTCCTTGACTTCTTGCTCTGCCTCACGAATGCGGCTAGCAATTTCCTTGGTCAAGTTTTCCTCTGTCTGAGCCAAGATAATATCTCGAGCCTCAGTTTGGGAAAGCGAGCCGATACGTTCAAGTTCAGCTTCTTTTTGTCTTTCGACTTCCTCTAATTGCTCTTCACGTGCATCAAGGTTTTTTGCTCTATCAGAAATACTTTGTTCTTTTTGTTCAAGTGTTTTTTCTTTGTTCGTCAAATTGTCGTCCTTACGGTCAAGGCTCGTAGCTCTCTCCGTCAAACGACTTTCGATTTGCTTGAGCTCCTGACGTTCTGACTTAAATTCAGCGTCCACTTCTTCACGGTATTTTCTGGCTTCCTCTTTGGCCTCCAATAGTGCTTCTTTTTTAAGAGACTTGCTTTCGCTCTTGGCTTCATTTAGCAATAAATCCGCTTCGCGCTCAGCTTGTCCTCGTAAATTAGTTGCTTCTTGTTCAGCATTTAGAAGCATCAACTCTGCAGCCTCTTGAGATGATTTCATCTTAGCTGAGATGCTGACATATCCAATGACTAAACCAATGATGACGGCAAAAACAGCAATCGCAAGTGTCATGATTTCCATGTTTTTACCTCATTAAATTTGTTTATCGAATGACATACATTCCTTAATATTCTATCATAAAAAATCGATTTTCACAAACCTAAAATAGAATATGTTTTGGTTATTTCGAACGAATTTTAGACAATGAATCTTCCAAAAAAAACACTTTTTCTAAATTACTAGTATTAGGCTATCACAACTTATAGCTCTCTTACTTATTTTTAAAAATCAGATACAAATCAGTAAAAAATTGAAATCTACAGACTTTAAAGAACCTAATTAAAAAAATATTTTATTTAATACTCTCCAAAATTTCTCTATCTTCTCTATTTTCGAAATATCGTTTTACTTTATCATATTCTAATTCTTCTTCTGGTAATTTGCCAATTTCAAATTCAAAGCCAATATTTGGATTATATTGATACCCCAAGGTTCTTAACTCATTTATTTCCGAACCTTTTTTCCACAAATAATATAACAAATGTTCAAAATATGATTTCTTCTTATTGATAACTTCGATAATATTTTTCGACGCAATATTAGAATATTTTTCTTTTAGAATTGTTTTATCAATCTCATACCGATAAAGTTCACTATCTAAGGTGTCATACAGACATCCCATATGAAATTCTGGCGGTTTCTCTTCAAAATATTTCACAAGTGACATAAGTACACTCTCTGTTTCCTTGCGACCATTCATCCAATTGATAATGTAGTCTGCTTTCTCATTATTATCAGTGATATTTGAAAGTTCTTCTAACGACTTCTGGAACTCTCTCAGACTTGGTTTTTTTACTTTTGAATTATTATTTTTATATTGTACAACTCTTTCCTCTATATCTGCATAATAAATTTTAAAAATCAAAGATAGAATTTTCCCAAGGTCATCATCTCTCAAATTACTCTTTTTCAAAATGTTATCTATGACTTCTTCTTTAGATGCCATTGGATTCTGATTCAGCTTAAATTTATTATCAATGAGAGTTTCCTTTGTTAATTCTATTTCCTTACTATTTAAAATTACAATAATTTTAAATCTTTTATTCTCAGAAAGATAGTCAATATAACCCAATAAATCATTGTAGTCTGAAGGGTTATCTGATTTTGCTGTATACGAAACCCGTTCAAAATCATCAAAAATAATGATAGAATCTCGCTTCATCAAATCCGTTCCAACTATTTTAAAGAACCATTTAAAAACTCCTCCAATAAGTGGAATAAAGTCCAAATTTCCGAGTATGGATTGTTTTTCTATCTCATTAATCAATATTTTCTCGGCTTGCTCTCTTGTTTTGATCCCAAAGCAGGAAATATAATAGATTTCTTTCTTTTTGTAAATTTGATTTTCAAAAAATGTCTTTATAAAAAATGTTTTCCCACTCCCCCAAGAACCATCCAACCAGAATACATTATTAATAGAGTCTGGGCTATTTAGAAACTCAACCAGATGTGTTTGATAAGGATGGTCATCCAAGTCATATTCTGGAAATAGCTCTGAGTCCAGTTTCTTATAACTAACTTTTTTAAAAATTATGCCTAAAAACCAGAATAGTATTGTTGGTATAGTCAGTGCCAACAATATTATTACACGATTCTCATATAACATTGAAATAATAGCTTTTAAAAAATTATAATTAGATACAAATTTATAGATAGGCAAAATAAAGCGTTTAAATTGTTCAATCTCCAGTGCAAGATACAGTACCCATATACTAGCTATAAATATTTTGTACCATTCAATAATTCTAACATTACTACTCCATGATGGTCTTTTCAATAAATATTTCAATAGTTTGAAATTCAGAAGAAAATTAAGAATCCTCGTCATTATATTTTTCATATATACCCCTTTTAATCTATATTATCATGATTATACCACAAAATAAGAGTTATTAAGCGGATTCAAGGGACAAGAATCTAATTATTATACTAATAATTTCTCACTGATTTTTTAACTTAGGAAGTCTATCATTCTCCAAAAAATTTTATCTTCAATTGCCTATCTAAAATTTCTAAAATAAAAAAGCCTACCTTTCAGTAGACTTAGTAATGATCTTTGAAGGACAAGAAAGCCACGCTATCTCCATCTATCATATAAATCAAGCGATTTTCTGCATCAATGCGCCGTGACCAAGCTCCTTGGTAGTCATATTTGAGCGGTTCTGGTTTACCAATTCCTGAAAAAGGATCGCGTTGAATATCCTTGATTAGTTTGTTGATTCTTTTCAGTGTTTTCTTGTCCTGAGTTTGCCAGTAACAATAATCCGCCCAGGCATCTTCTGTAAATTTGAGTAGCATTCCTCACTCCTCAATAACATGTACCTGAGTGCTTCCAGCACGGACTTGAGCCATTCCTCGCAAAACCTTGTCAGAAAGTTCCTTATTTTGAGCAATTCTTAGGGTTTCCTGAATACTATCCCACTCGCTCTTTGAAAGGACAACAATGTCCTCATCTGGATTTTTATTGACCACCGTCAAAGGCTCAAATTCATCGTTTACCTTCTTCATGTAGTCTTTTAAATGATTTCGGAATGTTGAATAAAGAACTGCTTCCATAATCATACCTCGTTTTACCTCTTTTCCACTATTATACACAAAAAGAAAGAAATTGTCAGGAACTTGTACAAGATTTTTCTTTTCTATCTATTTATTCGAAAATCTTCTAAAAAAGCCTACCTTTCAGTAGACTTAGTTTAATTCGATTTTGATAGGCACTCTGCCGAAATTCTGCTCTGCAATACTTGGCTGTCCTAGTTGGTAGATCTGGTCTGCCTTTTGGGTCATGGTATCCCAAGGTTCTTTGCCAATTCGACTGACTAGATGGACCTGCTCTTTCAGAGACTTGAGGTGTTGTCTGCCTTTCTCGGTAAAGCCAAGGACATGGATGGCTTCTGGCAAGTCACTTTCTCTGGCCTGCACCAAGATATAGGTCAAGAGGCGTCTGACACGCGCCTTGGTATAACGCTTGGTCGCAACTGCCTCGACCAATTCGTCAACAGACTGGGCTGTTTTGATAGCTTCCTTGATGCGCACAGCCATTTCTTGATTGACCTGATAGATGGTCGTTAGGTCAGTATTTGACAAGATTTGATAGCGGAGCAAGGGAAAATAATCATCCCAGCTCACCTTACAAGCCTGCTCAAAGAGGGCAAGAGAAGGCATAAAGCGTTCTAAGAAATCTTGGTCTGATTGATTCTGGCGGAGAGCTGTTGCAGAGGCAAAGTCCACTTCCTTGTCCACAGAGTGATAGCCAGCACCTTGACGCTGAATCGGATGGAGTTTGATGTTGCGTCCCGCAACCGCCTTGGCATAGGCCAGAGCAAGGACATGATTGGGAGTGTTGCCTGAAAAATCAAGACCGGCAAATTCCTTCCACATGGCCTGGGTTTTCTGAGGGTAGGAGAGTGAATCAGGTAGATTGTCCACAAAATTCTCCATCTCAGCACCTTGCTCTGTGTATAGGTCAGCAATTTTCTGATAATCCAGAACTTCCTCCGTTCCAAAGGCTAAGGTATCAATCTCCAAACGAGCTAAGATATCCACAGCTCCTTGACCGAAGAAATCAGCTGCCTGAACACTGACTAGAAAGGGCAATTCCACGACCAAGTCTGCGCCATTTTCCAGAGCCATCTGGGCCCGAGTCCATTTATCTACAATAGCAGGCTCTCCTCTTTGCATGAAATTCCCAGACATGGCCACAATTTTCAGCCCCTCCGCCTGCTCCAGCAGGTATTTGTGCCCATTATGAAAAGGATTGAACTCCACGATAATACCTGTGATGGTCATGATGTTCTCCCTTTCTAATGACGAAATCTACGATACCGCTCAGGCAATCTCCCTCTCCAGTTAAGCCATTGTTTTTCTCCTACTGGAAGGATTTCTGCCAGTTGTTCATTACTATAATTCTTTTGTAGTTCAGGATAAGCTATCAACATAGTTGGCCTATGGCACCCGGCAACCGTCATTGGCCATGTTCCATACATTAACATATGTCGGATATCATCCTCCGATTTTATTTCATTTACTAACATATCAAAAAGTTTCTTAGACATATCGTAAACAACTAACTCTGAAAATACGGTTCCTTCTTCCTGAACATAAAAGTATTGCCCATCTTTTTCCCAAAGCGTTCCATTTTGACGGATACGATTAAACTTCGAAACTTCTTCCCAAGAATATTTTGATCGAACCATATCAACCTCCTACTTCTGCGCGACAAAAAACCAACGGGTGCTGGTTTCTGTTGGCTCCTTGTCCTCAAAGTCCGCATAGAGTTTGAAGGACTTGAAACCGGCCTGTTCCAGCAAAACATCATAGGTTAGGACCTCATAAGTTCGTTCCTCATGCACTTCATCGTGGCGACTAAAGGAACCGTCAGCTTCCTTGATAAAGAAAGTCAACTCATGCACGATAGAGTGAGGTGCTGCGTCCTCGTAGGTATCCCAGAGCATGGCAAAATCTTCTGCATTTTCATGGTAAGAATAGCCTGGAAAAACTTCATCTGTCTGGTAAGTCGAATGGACATCAAAGATAAATACCCCATCTTCGTTAAGGGCATTATAGACTTCTTTGAAAACATCCCCAACTTCAACCTCATCCTGCATGTAACAGATTGAGTCTGAATAACACGTGACAAAATCATATTGACCTGCCTTGGACAAATCCAGCATATTGCCTTCAATAAAATCAATCTTTTGCTTGGCTGAAGTCGCTCTCTTCTCCGCAATCTTCAGCATATCTGCGCTTAAATCAAGTCCCGTCACATCAAAACCAGCCTGAGAAAATCGAACAGACTGGATGCCTGTCCCACAAGCCAGCTCCAAGAGTTTCTTTCTCTCCTTGGTCTTAGGCAAATGACGCAGAGAAAAATCCGTCCATTTGTCGTATAAACTATCGTCCATCACAGCATCGTAAACAGCCGCAAAGGTTTCATATGTCGCCATAAATCATGATACCAAGTCCGCCCGTAATTCGATAGAAAATTAGGAGCCTGACGATGGAGCCGAGCTCCAAGGAAGGCTATCTATTTTCCGACGATTACAGGACGGGTTCAAATCCTTTCTATCACTTTCCTTTTAAAATAAGCAAAGAAACCCAGTTGACTGCAACTGAGTTCATATCCTATGCTAAGGCTTCTGAAATGTCTATTGAGCTCGCCTCATGCCATAGTTTTTCTAAGTTATAGTGGGCACGCATTTCTTCTGAGAAGATATGCACAACGACACCACCGAGGTCTAGTAGAACCCAACCTCCCGCTGCATCACCTTCAACATGGCTGCCTTTAACACCAGCTTCTGCTACTTTTTCACGGATATTATCTGCGATAGCGTCCAACTGACGACTATTCATTGAGCTCGTGATGACAAAGTAGTCCGTCACGCTGGTCAAATCTTGTACATCAAGTGCGAGGATATCCTCCGCACGTTTCTCATCAGCCGCTTTCACGACTAGTTCTAGTAATTCTTTTTCGTTCATTTAGTCCTCTTTCAAATAGTGCACAAAGGCGTTATAGGTTTCAAGGGTTTGGGGATAGATGGGGAATCCCTGATGAGCTAGATGCTCCACGGTACGAGCTGTTTCGTAGGCCACTGCCTTATTGAGCGATAGCACAGCAATCTCGCGTGCCTCGTCCACTCCAGGAAAGGCACGATTGTGCTCGATATAATCTGCGACGTAGATGACTTTGTCTAGATCGGTCATCTGACCAGCTCCGACTGTATGGATTTCAATAGCTCGCAGGATTTCTGGATCATGCAAATCCAAATCTTCCTGAATCTTGTAGATGCCAACCATGCCATGCCAGACATTATTACCCCAATTTTTGAGGTCAGGATCTAGCCGGTAACGGTCAATCAAGTCTAGAAATTCCTGATCTGACAGCTTTTTAGCATAATCATGAAGAAGGCCTGCTAGACCCGCTTTCTCGGTATCGACTCCAAATCTCTCCGCTAACTCTATGGCTGCACGCTCCACCCCCAAACAATGGGTTAACCGTTTTTCAGGTAGAAGCTCTGCCATTTTTTCCAACAAAGCCTCTCGGGAGCAGTTGATATAGTCTTGGTATGCCATCAGTAAAGCCCCTCCTTCTCGATGTAGTCTAGCACTGGCTGAGGTAGGAGAAAGTTAGGTTTCCGACCTTGGGCAAGGAAGTCACGCACCATGCTGGACGAGATGTCCATGAGAGGTACATCCACCCAGATAACTGGATAGGAAGTCCCTGCCTTGTAGCGCGGGCGCTGAACTCCAACAAACTGAACCATGTCGACCAGCTCATCAATTCGGTACCACTTAGGCAGATAGTCCACCATATCAGCCCCGATAATGAAGTAATAATCCGTATCTGGATGTTGCTCTGTCAAAATCTTCATGGTGTCGTAGGTGTAGGAAATGCCCTTACGCTCTAACTCAATGGTTTCAATGTCCAGACCTTCAATCCCCTCAATCGCCAACTCAAGCATCTTGAGCCGATGGTGCTCGGGAATGGTTTCCTTTTTATCTACATGAGGTGGTTGGTATTCGGGCATAAGCAGGACCTGATCTAGTCCCAACTGTTGTCGTACTTGGTCCGCCACAACAAGATGGGCATTGTGAACAGGGTTAAAATTTCCGCCTAAAATCCCGACTTGTTTGCGTTTTTTCTCCTTGATTTCTGGCTCCAACTCTACCTTGGTAAAGGGAGTCAATAATTCGATTGCCATAGGCTCGTCTTCCTTTAATTCTCTGTAAAAACAGTTGTTTGGAGTTTCGGTCTTAGATTTCTTTAACTTTTTTAGAAATCTTGCGATTTTCTTTCTTGCTGGATTGTTTAAACAAGATCAAAATGCGTCCGATTTTTTGGACAGTATCCACTCCGATTTCTTCTTCCAAAATTTCAGCTACTTCGTGGATGTTTTCATCTGTGTTTTGTAAGAGAGTAATCTTAATCAATTCACGCGCGTCAAGAGCTTGACGAACGCTGGTCTTGATTTGGTCGTTGAGACCATTTTTTCCAATTTGGATGATGGGTTTGAGGGTGTGTGCCTGGCTGTTGAGGAAGGCACGTTGTTTTGATGTTAATGACATAATTTCTTTAAAAGAGTTTCTTTTAATACTTTTCTGAAGTGGTGACGGACGTCAGCAAAGTCCTTCGGACTTTCATGACTAAAATTTGAGCCTAAGGTCTCTAATTTTCCGCAGTTGGTACAATTCCTTGTACCAACTGACACCACGGCGAAAAGTATTCGTTATAGGCTCGCAGAGCTCGCTCGAATCCAGACAACTCTTTCCTTTCTGTGTTTAAATAATTGCTTTGCGTGTGACGACGGCGACGCCTTCTGGTGCCCAGACGGCGACTTTGGCGGTGCCTGTTACGCGGATCCAGCCTAGGCCTGAGATGACCAGGTCAGTCTTGTCCTTAATGGTAAATACATGCTGGACTAGTTTTGGGAAATCTTCTTTTTCCTTGCTATTTGGTGGCGTCAAAAGGGTTCCGATGTGCTTATCATAAAAGGCACTCGCTCCTTCTAGCTTGGTGCGGTGGAGTTTGAGTTCATTGTCAAAGAAAGCAGTAAATCCTTGCTTTTCTCCTGATATAAAGTCAAATCGTCCGAGACCACCTAAAAATAGGGTTTGTTCAGGATTGAGCTGATAGGTTTTGGGCTTGATTTCCTTTTTAGGACTAACATACTTGAGGTTTTTAGCCGTCAAGTAGTGGGCCATCTGGTGACGGTGGATAATCCCCGGTGTATCGTAGATATAAGATCCGTCATCAAGTGGGATCTCAATCTTGTCCAAGGTTGTTCCTGGAAAGCGCGAAGTCGTGATGACATTCTGATCACCCGTAATTTCTTGGATAATAGCATTTATAAGGGTTGATTTTCCAACGTTTGTCACGCCAACCACATAGACATCACGGCCCTTACGGTAGTGCTCGATTTTGTCAATGACTTCCTTAATGGCATGCTTGTTTTGGGCTGATGTCAGAACGACATCTACTGGACGAAGTCCTTCCTCGTGGGCACGTTCCATGAGCCACTGGCTAATCTTGCCCGGTTTAACAGACTTGGGCAGGATATCTTTTTTATTTCCAACCAAGAGGACATCATTGCCCGATACAAAGCGTGGCAAGCCTGGGATGACAGAACCATTAAAGTCAAAGATGTCAATGACATTGACCACCAAGGCATCACTGTCTCCTACCTCGTGCAAGAGCTTGAGAAAATCATCGTCCGTCAACTGGACATCTGTGATTTCATTGTAATGACGGAGACGGAAACAGCGTTGGCAATAGACTTCGCCTGTCTCCAACCCTTTTTCGAGTGCCGACTGGGGCGTAAATCCAAGACCAGCCTTATCTGTCGTCTGAATGGTTGCTCCACAACCAATACAGAGAATTTCTTCCATAGTTAGATTCCTTTTTTATATGTAATCGGTCCGTACTTTTCAGTAATTTGCTTCATGACACGGCGCTCGCGAGCTCGGTTAATCTGCGTCTTGATAGAGTCGTGTTGGACCAAGGGTTTGACCAAAATTGAGCGAATTCCTGCACGATGGGCTGCGCGAATATCGGTCATGAGCTGGTCGCCGACCATGACCACTTCATTTTTCTCATAGTGGAATTCTTTCATGGCACGGTCAATCCCAAATGTGAAGGGTTTCAAAGCCCAATAAACGTAATCAATTCCAAATTTCTCAACTGCGCGTTGGACCCGTTTTTTGGTATTATTTGATACCACGATGATGCGAATACCTGCATCCCGAAGATCATGTAGCCACTGTTTCATCTCTGGCGTCCCATCAGGGTTGTTCCAAGCAATGAGGGTATTGTCCAAATCGACCAAAACAGCCTTGATCCCCTGCGCCTGCAGGCTTGGGACTGTCAGATCATAGACTGCTTCCACAGCAAAATCTGGCATATAGTTTTCAATTGCCATTCTGGCTCCTTTTCTTAACTTTTTTTCGCAATTTTTCTCAAAATCAATGACAAGACCAGCCATAAGACCGCACTAGCCAAGCTGATGTAGACCCAAGCATAGGGCTCATCTGTGAAGGGGAGGGGAACATTCATCCCGAAAAAGCCCGTCACTACTGCCAAAACAGCTAGCAAGACTGAAATGATGGTCAAGGTTGTCAAGTTATCATTCAGGTTATTATTCAAAATGTTGTTGTAAGAGGCTGATAGTTGTTGCAGAACTTGAGAGATCAAATCGGTCATCGAAACCAGCTGGTGAGCCTCAATCATGGCATCATCAAACTGTTCTCTCTCAACTTCGTTAAATCTGCGATAAAGGGCATGTCCTTGGATATGTTCTAGTAACATGCGATTTTGCTTGGCAGCCGCTGTCAGATAGACCATACCAGTCTCCAAGTCGGAAAGGGCAAAGAGGTTTTTCTTGGTCGTTCGCTGACGCAAGAGGCCATTGACCTCATCCTTACTCTTATCCATCTGTTCGATGACAGGATAGTAGGCATTGCTGATGATTTCCAGACTAGCAAAGAGAAATTTGTAAATAGAAAGCATATCATGACTCTCTAAATAACGTGTCATCTGTTCAATCACATAGGCATTTTTCTTATTGCTAATCGTAATCAAGCGCTGATGTTCTACGATAAAGGTCATGGGAAAGGCTTCATAGTATTCCTTGTCCTTTTTCAAATCCAATACATTGTAGATAAAGGTGACGGTTCCACTTTCGCGGTGGTAGTCCATGTGGGCACGCTCATTTCTATCCAGTGCGTACTCGATGGTTTCCTTGTCCAATCCATAGATTTCAGAGAGATCTTCTAGTTTTTTCAATTTTCCCAAATCTAGGTTAATCCAAGTGCATCCATTGCCCAACTGCTTTTCTACAAACATATTTTCTCCTTTACCAAACTCTTTCTATTGTACCACAAATCTGCCAAAATAGCAGACCTACTCTGTGCGGGAAAAGTTGCTGACAACAGTGATATTTCGGTTGGGAACAAAGTGAAGGGCTTGATCCTCACTTCGAAGTTGGGTCGTACGGATTCCGACACTGACAACCTTTCCAGATACGGTAATAGGGCCATTTGTGAGAACCACCTCGTCGCCCACATCGAGTTGGCGTTCAAGGAGGATGAAAAAGCCATTGATGACATCAGATAAAAAGCCTTGTGCCCCCATCCCAATAGCCACCCCAGCAATCCCTGCCCCAGCAAGGAGGCTGGAAACTGGCAAGCCTAAAATGGACAAGATACAGTAGATTAAAAAGAAATAAAGGGTATAGTTAAAGATATTTTCAAGCAAACGGGAAATAGTTTTCTGTCTGCCAGCATCTCGATTTGAAAATTTAAGCGAGGGCTTGACAATCTTTCGGACAGTCGCATGGAGGATCTTTTTGGCTATATAAAATAGAAGGATGAGAATCAAAAGAGAGATCAACTTGGTCAAAAGATTCTCTAATAGGCTTGTGAGATCCAATTTGTCAAAATAACCTTGAAAAAATTCTTGCATACAAAACTCCTTTTTCCTATTATACCATAAAATAACCCGTCTCATTTCTTTCATAATTATTCAGCTATTATTCTAAATTTTAAAAATGACTTGCCTATATAGCATATTTATACTATAATCATAAACAATACACTTTGAAGGAGGCCACTATGAAACGAATCATTAGAGCCTGGAAAAAGGCTAGCCTGATCAAACGAATCCTCATTGGTATGCTTTTGGGCGCTTCATTAGGAATCTTCTTTCCTAGTTTTACAGGAATTGGTCTACTTGGAGATCTCTTTGTAGGTGGACTCAAAGCTATTGCGCCAATCTTGGTCTTTACCTTGGTGGCCAATGCTCTTTCCCAACATCAGAAAGGGCAAAATACCAATATGAAGACTGTCATCCTCCTCTACTTGATTGGGACTTTCGCTGCTGCCCTGACAGCCGTTCTGGCCAGCTTTCTACTGCCGGTTCAGATTGCCTTGACCAGTGCCAATACAGATGTTACCGCTCCTGATGGCATTACCCAAGTTCTCAGCAATCTCCTGCTCAAACTGGTGGACAATCCCATAAATGCCATTGTCCAAGCTAACTATATCGGAATCTTATCGTGGGCAGTCGTCTTTGGTCTGGCTATGAGGGAAGCTAGTAAGAACAGTAAAGAATTGCTCAAGACCTTGTCGGATGTCACCTCTAAAATTGTCGAGTGGATTATCAATCTAGCTCCCTTTGGGATTTTAGGTTTGGTTTTCAAGACCATCTCAGACAAGGGTATTGCCAGTCTAGCCAACTACGGGATGCTGCTGGGGCTCTTGATTGCTACCATGACTTTTGTAGCTCTCATCGTCAACCCACTCATCGCCTTTCTCTTTATGAGAAAAAATCCCTATCCTCTTGTATTGAAATGTCTACGAGTTAGTGGTATTACAGCCTTTTTCACTCGTAGCTCTGCCGCCAATATCCCTGTCAATATGAAACTCTGCCAAGACTTGGGACTGAATCCTGACACCTACTCTGTCTCTATCCCGCTTGGTTCAACCATCAATATGGCTGGCGCTGCCGTTACCATTAACATCCTGACTCTGGCTGCGGTCAATACACTCGGAATCTCGGTAGACTTTGGGACAGCATTTGTGCTCAGTGTCGTGGCTGCCATTTCTGCCTGCGGGGCATCTGGAATTGCTGGGGGATCCCTTCTCCTTATTCCTGTCGCTTGTAGCCTCTTTGGGATTTCCAACGACTTGGCTATGCAGGTTGTCGGAGTCGGATTTGTGATTGGGGTCGTGCAAGACTCCTGCGAAACAGCCCTGAACTCTTCAACAGATGTCCTCTTTACAGCGGTTGCCGAGTATGCTACAAACCGAAAACTTCGTCTCTAGTCTCTGATTCCTCGTTAAACACTTGACTCTATTAGTTTAGGAAATTTTCATGTCCCTCACTCAACGTACAACAAAACTGATCTTAGCGACCTGTCTCGCTTGTTTTCTCGCTTATTTTTTAGATTTATCATCAGCAGTTTCAGCTGGAATTATCGCCCTCTTAAGCCTCTCCGACACGCGCAGAAGCACGCTGAAATTAGCACGTAACCGCCTCTTTTCTATGCTCCTAGCGCTCGCTATCGGTGTTCTAGCCTTTCAGCTGACGGGCTTTCACATTTGGAGTCTGGGCCTCTATCTGGCTCTCTATGTCCCTCTTTCTTACAAAATGGGCTGGGAAATCGGCATCACCCCTAGCAGTGTCTTGGTCGGTCATCTCTTGGTACAGGAATCTACTTCTCCAGCTCTCTTGCTCAATGAAGTGCTCCTCTTTCTCATCGGGACAAGCTTTGCTCTATTGGTCAACCTTTATATGCCCTCTCGTGAGAAAGCCATCCAAAGCTACCACCTTCAGGTCGAGGAAAAGTTAAAAGACATCCTGCTTCGCTTTAAATACTATCTGTCAAGAGGAGACGGGCGCAATCAAGCCCAACTCGTTGACCAATTAGACAACCTCCTCGATGAAGCCCTCAAACTGGTCTACCTGGATCACTCGGACCACCTCTTTCACCAGACGGACTATCACATCCACTACTTTGAGATGAGACAGCGACAAAGTCGTATCCTGCGAAATATGGCCCAGCAGATCAATACCTGTCATTTGGCCGCAAGTGAGAGTTTGATCTTGGCCCAGCTCTTTTCAAAGATTGCTGCCCAGCTAAGCCAGACCAATCCTGCTCATGACCTACTTGATGACATCGAACGCTATCTGCAAGTCTTCCGCAATCGGAGTCTCCCTAAAACACGTGAGGAGTTTGAAACCCGTGCCACCCTCCTGCAACTACTACGCGAAGCCGAAACCTTTATCCAGGTCAAGGTCGATTTTTACCAGAAATATGGAAACTAGAACGCAAAGAACCTCAGAGGACTTCCTCTGAGGTTCTTGTGTTTTGTATTTGGAAGGGAAGTTCTTCCTCTCGTACTATTCTCAATAAAGAAATAGCAACTCCTAGTCGTCCATCACACCACCTGTCAGCTGGTACATGAGGTAAATGTGTTCCAAGACTTTTACCTTATCCATGTGGTCTACATCTTTAAAGCCACCTAATGCTAGAAGTGGAACGAAACCAAAACATTGGTTATAAGACAAGGGACCATGTTTTAACACAGCCTGTCTATATAAATCCAGTTCAAATTTTTTTGTAATATATTCGTTATCTAAAAATCGAATAAATAAATCCATACCCTTACAAATAATATCCAAATCCTGAATATTATATTGGACAATTCCCACGTAGGCATTTTCTTCCCAAGTAATAATATCTCCAAATGCTGTTACAAACATAGGAAAAGCGACATCTCCTCTGAAATAACTATCTTGGAGAAGTTCAAGATAATCCTCTGGATTAATCACCTTCAAATAACCATCTAAAAAGGTTCCCAGACCATCCTCCTGCCAAATTTGAACCAACTCAGCTGGAACTTGATTTTTATATTTTTCAATAACATCTTTGGGCATATCTGCCACTTTTATAAAGTTTACTAACATTTTATCCTCTTTCCTGATTTTAGAAATTGTGAATCTAAGCCCTCCAATTACTCCGTAAAATTGTAGATCGATTCATTTCACTCTTCTAATTATTTGTACCGTACAGTCGCTACAAATTCTGTGTTACTTGTTTGTGGAACATTGCTATCAAACTGATAATTATATATCAAAATCAACGTATTATTGGGTGCGATATTGGCTTTTATGCCTTTTTGCTCTAAATTCTTTACAATAATGTTGTCATAGGATGCGCCCTTTAGCATGTCAAACAAATTTGTAAAGCTGGTTTCAAAAACTTCTTTTTCAATTAGATAATCATCAATATCATCAATATCAATGTTATATTGATGATAAAACATTGAAGGAATCGCCTCTCCTTCATCATCATATTTCAAAGTTATAAACTCATCTAATTCTAATTTAGTATCAAAGTTGCCAATCCAAATTGACACTGTGTTTTCTGTTTCCATGATTATACTTTCTATTTGCCATTATGCTCCTGCTGGAAGGCTTCCATTGCCTTGAACTGTTCTAGCTCTTTTTCGTTGTCAGGTTGCTGGCCCAAGTATTTATATTGAAAAAAAGAAGTTCTAGCACTTGGTCCAAAACCACTTTCGAGCCATGGTGCATAGTCGAAGTCCAAAGAGGCTTTATTGTTTTCATCCACCTTAATTGTAAAGGCAGACCACTCTGCGAGACCGTTCTCGATGAATATCTTCTTCATCTCACCACCTAAATCAAATAATTCAAAAAATTCCTTATCAAAGTCGTCTTCAGAAATGTTAAATAAAGATGGAATATCCATGTAATAATGATATTCTCCTTTATATTTAAAGAAAATACACACCACCACTAAGCGTCTTATCTATTTCAAAATTGATATAAAGATCATCCCACTCTACTGGAATCATATCGTTGGTTTGATGCACGATTTCGATAATTTTTTCATTCATTTGTTTTTCCATTTTATCCTCCGGTTAGATGTATTTTCCCCGTCTCTAGTATCCTTTATCTGTGAATGGTGCCTCGTTCTTACTGATAGGTTACCATCATAAAAACGAGGAGCAAGACAAACAGGGCTAGACTGAGCAAGAGGGTTACAATTTTTACCAAGCGGTTGTTCTGCCAGTAGCCTGGTTTTCCGATATTGCTAGTCGCATCCATGGAAAAGAGTTGGCTTTGGCGAGGTTGGATGAGAACCAGGACAATCAAGGCGACGGCTAGGATTATTCCTATAATCATCAAAACTTCCATCATTTCACCTCAAGATTCCTAATAATGTAAAGATCAGGGTAAGAAGGATGAGCAAGCCGAGTAAAATGGAGAAGGTTTTACTGATCTTTTCTCCTCGGGTAGGCTTTTCTTTCTTAAGCGCTCCTTGCTTTAACTCTTCCATGCGTCCTTCGACATCCTTGTAAAATAAATCTTTTTTAGTCATGTCCTTCCCCTATTATCCTTTCCATCCTCTCTTGGTAAGTAGCCAAGTCCACATAGTTGGCATGACGACCTTGATGTCCAAGGGCTTGGCCCATCTTGTCAAGACTGCTGAGAGCTTCTTGAATCTTCGCAATCATGTCTCCAACAGCCTGCACATCAAAGAGGTGTTCTGGAGCTGTGTAAGGTCTGTTATGAGCTGTTTGGTCAAAGGCTAGGATGAGCATATTGTGCTCGAAGGCTTGACGGACAGCATCCAAAAGCTCGTTTCCGTAATTGATATCTAGATAGAGGTCAGACAGCTGGTAGAGTTCTCGAATCTTTTGCGGACTGGCGTTTTGATAGAGAACGACATTGGGATAGGAAAGCAAGGTCAGCAATTTGGATGACATTTCAGTCACTGCCGCGATTCGGAAGGTCACCATTGGCAAGGACTCAATCAGGGTTTCGATATGTTCGATCTGATCTGAGTTGGTAAGGATCAAGGCATCTGGTCGAACGAAGTTTTCTCTTTTGAACTGATAATGATAACCTAGATGGACAAACTTGTCATGATAGGCTGGATTGGTCAAGGCCAAGGCCTGTTCATAGGTAGCCTTATCTGGTATGAGGATCTGCTTGGCTCTCAGCCCCTCTTGCTCCAAGAGCAGCTGCATATTCCCAGGAAGGCAATCATCTAGCGGTTCTTGCCAAACCAAGATATCCTGTCCGCTCTTGTCTGGATAATGATATGAGACCAAGAAAGAGGTAGCTAGAGTATTAAAGAGAAGGTGGCGAGTGTCGATTCCCAAGTCTTGCAAAAAGAAGATCGTGAACTCCACTCGATTTTTAAAATGGCGCAGGGCTTGTCCGGGCAAGGTTAGGAGGATATCGCCTGTCACATGATTTTCTAGGACAATTTCCTGTCCCTTTGCATCCTGATACTTGGTCAGGATAGCCTGCCCATCTGCACTATAAGTGGTCTTGGCAAAGCAGGTTCCGTATCGGTTATAGTGGTCTGCTTGGTAGATACGGCCGGATAGGTCCTTCCAGTCGACTTGCTTGACCAGACGGGCCTGAGGAGCATCCACATAGTGAATCACGCCTCTCTCGCGAGAATCCTCTAGGATATGCGCCGACTGGTTATTGCCCGCAATCTCCCAAAACTCAGGTACGGCTACTTGGTTGAAATAAAGAGCTTTTCCCGACTCGTAACCTAGATAGTAGGTAAAGGGAGAAAGAATCCCATCTGGGAGAAAGCCGTCTGGCTCGATCACAACTGTGACATGGGACAGACCAGCAGCTTCTAGACTTTCATGTAAATCTCGGCTTTCCTGGCCATATCGATCAAATAGTTGAATCATGCAGGACCTCCTCTATCGTTTTCTTCCACTTGTCCCTTACCTTATCTGTTAAAAATTCTCTCGCTAGGTCATAAGATGCTTTTCTCATATCTGGCAAGTGATTTTCCTGATAGAGCTGGCAGATTTTTTCTGCAAAAGCCCTTTTAATTTCCATTTCAACATGGTCGTCTGAACTTGGAATCAAGTAGCCATTTTGACCGTCCTGGATAAAGGTCTGGTTGCCATAAGGCACATCAAAGCCAATCAGGGGCAAGCCTGAACCAACTGCCTCCATCAAGGTCAGACCAAAGCCTTCGCTGGTTGAGGCTGTCAGATAGACCTCATACTGGGGATAGATCTGAGCCAGGTCTGCATGCCCTTTGAGCTGGATATAGTTCTCCGCTTGGTGAGCCGTGATGATTTCCCTTAAAAGGGACTCCTCACCCCCACTGCCATAAATGTCAAAGGTAAGCTCTGGAAGGACTTGATGCGCTTGGATAACCGCCTTGACGAGCCAGTCGATGTGTTTTTCCTTGGCCAAACGCGAAGCGGTAATGAGAGAAAAGGGCTTGCGTTCTCTAGCAGGCTCCGTCAACTGATCAATGCTCCCAACTGGAATCGTGACGATTCGTGGACGATGCTGACTGTACTGGGCAAATTGACCTTCGAGAACTTCCTTCTGCCGATCCGTAGACACGATAAAACAATCGACCTTGTCCGCATTTGTAAACTGATACTCATAATAGTTATTCCAGAGGAGATAGTCTTCGTTGCTAGCATTTTCACTATAGTGCTCTGCGTGAACGACAACTGCTAGATGGGCCTTTTGTGCTTCTTCAAAAACAGCCTGACCAATCCCTGTTTCCCTATCCAAGATGACAAAATCAGACTTGCTCAAGTTCAAACGTTGCATAAAATAGCGCATAAGGGCTGGCTTTCCGTACAGAATCCGATCTTTAAATCGATAGACCTCTTCCTGTCCTTCAGTCAGCAAGATATCGTAAGCAGTGCTGCCGTCTTCATTAAAAAAGCTTCGTTGATAGAGCCTAGCCATCTGGTCTTTGGGCGCGAAATATTCTGTACAGTAACATGTGTAGGAGAAATAATCCTTGCGAATCAAGTTCCCCCCAAACACATACTCTGCATGCTGTACTAGATTCTTAGCCGAGTCTACCAAGTAGCAGGTCACAAATTTATCCTCATCTGAAAAGTAGACACGCAAGACTTTGCCATCTTGCTCCCTATGACTCTCAAGGCCACCGAAAGAGGCCAAGACTTCGTCAACTGTGACACTGGTCGGGGCTAGCTTGATATCTGTAAAATGATTGTAAAGCCAGATTACCTGATCATCCGCAAAGCCGATATTGGCCGTTAAATGCTGGATATTGTCTGCTAAAATCAAGTCGGTAAAGATAAACTTAGATGCTAGGTCTAAACTTCTAAAAATCCCTGCTCGGTAAGCCTGGGCATACTCGACACCACTGCTCGCCCAACCGATTCCTAGATTTATATTGTAAATTGTCATATGATCCTCTTTTTATGGAAAATGGGTGAGAATCTCACCTTTGGGCGTTACTTCCACAATCCCCATGAGAAGATTGCGTACCATATCTGTACGGATTTGTTGCTTCATGGTTTCAAAGCCAGCATAGGCCTCCTGATAGTACTCTACGATAGGGTTCTTTTGAGAAGCAGACTGGCTCCCGATTGCTAGACTGAGCTGTTGGAGATAGTCGACTTGCTCAACCCAGTTGTCATCAATAGCCTTGAGCATGGATATTCTCAGAAAAGGATCATAGAGCTGGTGAGGTTGGAGGAGTTCCTTTTTGGCTGCGATTTCCTTGGCTATTATTTCCTCTAGTAACTCCCGAATCTGATCTGCATCAGCTAAATCCAAATCAGCTGGTAATTCTCTCATCCCAAAGCTAATATTGGTCACGATGAAGTGAAAGAGTTCTTGGGGGCTGCTATAGGCTTTTTCTGAGATTTGTTTGGTATAGTCTGCCAGTATGTCCTCAAGGATATGCTCTAAATCACGGCTCCCATCCAGCAAACGATCTCTTTCTTTGTAGACCATCTGACGCTGGATATTGACGCTTTCCGCATACTCTAAGGTTTGTCTGCGTGCAGAGCGACTGGCACTATCACTAGCCTCTTGGGCTTTTCTGACGAGATTGCGGTACTTGCGAGCCTTGAGTAGAATGGGATTGCTACTATCTTCGACTTGGTAGTCTTGATACAGGTCGTGAACCCAAGATGGCCCGAACTTTTTGATCACATCATCTTCAAGCGACACGAAAAATTGAGACATACCTGGATCGCCCTGGCGGCCGGAACGACCTCTGATTTGCAGGTCAATCCGTCGGCTCTCCATTCGCTCGGTACCGATCACAATCAAACCGCCCAATTCTGCAACACCTGGACCGAGTTTGATATCTGTCCCGCGACCGGCCATAGAAGTCGCAACGGTCACTGCCCCCATCTGTCCAGACTCTGCGACGATCTGGGCTTCACGCGCCGCATGATTGGCATTAAGGACATTGTGGGAAATCCCCTCTCGCAAGAGCAAGGACGAATAAAGCTGGGACATTTCTACAGATCCGACAAAGATCAGGAGTGGATTGCCTTTGGCGTGGTAGGTCTTGATTGCTTCCAGAGAGGCATAGACTTTCTCAGGGAGGGTCACATAGAGATTGTCCGGATGGTCCATCCGCCTAAGTGGGCGATTGGTCGGGATGCGAATGACAGCCATATGGTAGGTTTCGAAAAATTCTTTCTCTGCCACCTTTCCCGTTCCTGTCATACCTGAGATTTTACGAAACATCTTAAAGAGACTCTGGTAGGTGATCGAAGCCATGGCTCTGGTTTCAGGAGAAAGCTTCACATGTTCCTTGGCTTCGATGGCTTGGTGGAGACCTCCTTGAAGCTTGGTCATTTCCATCAAACGTCCTGTACCCTTATCCAACAAAACCATCTCTTGACCTCGAACCAGATAATCCTTGTCCTTGGTATAGAGCGTGTGGGCTCTGAGAGCATAGACTAGATGCCGAACATAACTTGCGTACTCTTCCTTATAGAGATGGTCGATTCCTAGGAATCCTTCAACCGTCTGGGCTCCCTTTCGGGTCAACCAAACCTGGTCTTTTTCTTCCTTGTAGATGTAGTCTATACCCTGAACCAAAGTCGTCACTAGGGTATCAATCATCCCATAGTAGTTAGACTGGACGCGGGGAGACCCTGCAATGATCAAGGGAGTTTGGGCACTATCAAGTAGAATATCATCGATCTCATCGATGATGACGTAGTTAAAGGGAGGCAGGAATTTCCCCTCACGAGTGGAGGCAAGGTTGTCATTGAGATAGTCAAATCCCAGTACACTATTGGTCGTGTAGACGATATCTGAGGTGTAGATCTTTCTTTTCTCTTCGGCAGTCAAGTCCTCCTTTGGATCCTCTGAAAAGGGAAGACCGACAGTTAGACCTAAAAATTGGTAGACTGGGCCCATTTCACTTGCGTCCCGTCTAGCCAGATAGTCATTGGTCGTGACTAGCATACTGCCTTTACCCGTTAAAGCATTGAGGTAGAGGGGCATAGTTGCAGTCAAGGTCTTGCCTTCACCCGTATTCATCTCAGCCACATTTCCTTGGTGGATCACAATGGCTCCCATGACCTGCACATCATAGGGAAAGAGACCCAAGACCCGTTTATCCGCCTCACGGACAAGGGCATAGGCTTCTACCAATAGCTCATCCAAGGATTCTCCTTGGGCAAGGCGCTGGCGAAACTCCTCTGTCTTTGCAGCCATTTCCCCATCACTGAGAGCAGCCATCTCTTCTTTGAGGGCATTGATTTGGCTTAAAAGCTTCTTGACCTTTCTCAGTTGTCTTTCCTGATACAAATGATTAAACACCAGCATCCTCCTCAATCGAAAACGAAACAAAATCAAGAGCCTCAAAACCTGCACTAATCAAGGAAAGGCGATAGGTGTAGGCCGTTTCAGGATAGGTGAAAGTAAAGGAAAATTGCCTTTCAATCTTCTCCTCGATGATTTCTTCATAACGGTTTAAAAAGGTCAGTTTGAGATAAAGTCCATTGGCTGGTTGAACCTGCATCTTCATAGATAGACGGTAGGTGTGATTTTTCTTGAGAAGAGGGAGGCTGGGCTGGCTTCTAGTAGCCTGGTAGTTGACGCTGGAAAACCAAGTTTTAAGGGTTTCACCTGAAGCCAGTAAAGGGTTTTTTAGTGTGACGCTACCGTCTGCATGATAGGTGATCTGGCTGCCATAAAGATAAGTGGCTCCCATCTCACCCCACCTAATATCCTCTCTCTTGATGATAATCATGTCTCACCTCTTCCGTATTCTTCTAGTATCATCTTGTAAAAATGAATAAACCAGGCAACGTTTGTTCCTGTATCATCATTGTGTCGACCTGCTGTCCCTTTGGACAAAATCTTAGCTCCTGTCTGGCAAAGAGTCTCCACTAGCTGGTCATAGGCACCACTATCCATATCCTCGTCCTTCATGTAAGAAAGACCAAAGGTCGTCTGGGAAAAATCAGCTTGTTCAAATCGGGTCCAAAAACGTTGATCCAAGTCCTTCATGTCTTTCTGACTCACTCCTCCAGTCTGAAGGTGCAAGACATCAAAGCTAGTTGGAAAGACTCCTGGCGCCTCTAGTCGGCCCCGCTGTGCGATGGTTCCTAGATTGGTCAAGGGTTTTCCGACTACAATCCCCTTGGGTTCAAAGTAGGCTCCGTAGTAGAGGGCTGGGAAGGTTCCCATTGACAGCCCAGATAGGATCAAGTCACTTCTATCCAAGCCTAGATAGTCCAGATAGTGTTGGATTGTTGCTTGTATGCTGTCTTCCAACTCCCCAGTTCCTAGGTAAAAGGCTCCTCCTTCTAATCGAGGGTCCGAAAAGAGGAGAAAGGGGCATTGGAGATTCTTCATCATCCAGTAACCCTCAAAACCTTCCGCCGGACGATAACCTGAGAAATAGACTGCTAGAGGTGGCTTGAAATCCCCTGGGTGAAAGAAATAGTTGATTTCCTCACGTTTTTTGTCATGCAGGATATTGCCTCCGAGAACAAATTTTCCAAACTGTTTCCGGCTCCAGCGTTGGTGGAGATTGCCGATGTTGACCTTCCCTTGACCACGCGCTTCAAGAGAAATGCTCAGATAAGCATCATAGTCTTGCTCCACTATGATTGCTGAGGCAAAGTCTGCTTCCTCAAAGAGAATGTCCTGTCTAATCTCTGAAACGGATCCTGCTGGGATTTTTCGCAAACGCAAGCGCAAGTCCACTGGTCCACTCTTTTCATATTCGAGCCAGAGTTCGATTGGCGAATGGGCTTGGACAGACTGATTATAGGCCCAAGAGACTAGCTGGGTATAGGTCTTGCCAAAGTCTCCTTCCAGCTCCAGATATTCAAATCCTTGATAAGAGATAGAGCCTTGGAAACTCGGGTGAATCCGTATCGTAGCTGGACTCAGCTTGTCCCCATAACCACCTTCAAAGAGAGAGGTGGAGAGGTCTCGAACAAAGCCCTGTCGGTCTGACAGGTCCATCGCTTGCATGCAGTGCTGTCTGATGAGATTTTGAAGACCTTCATCCTGGCTTGCAAACTGTTCTGGATAGAAAACCGTATAGGGTTCCAAGCTAGATGCAAAAGGCAACAAATCTACTAGATAAGCCCCATCCGTAAGAATGACAGCATGAAAGTGCTCCAAATTTTTCTCATCCATAATTTTCTGGATGGCAGACGGTGTGTTAGGAGGAACATGATACCAGTCTAGTTGGGCTGGTAGGGCAAGTGTCTCTCGCCAATCCTCTGGACCGATTTGCAAGATCTTATACTTCTTTTCCATGAGTCACCTCCTCCAACCACTTTTCTAGCTTGATCAGGAATTGCTCCCCAGTGTGTTCCTTTATCTTTTCAATGGAATGGATCAAAGCATCATTCCACACCTGCAAACTATCGAGATAGTAATGGGCAGCTTGCGCAAAATCAGCAGTGTTTTCCAACAGATAGCCATTCTTCTGATGGCTGACATACTCTGTTTTGACCCTATTGATTTGAGGGATACCAGCACTAATTCCCGCTATCTGGGTATAAAGAAGAGGCTGCCTGTTCAGATCGACAATCAAACGAACAAATTCCAGCTGCTTGATTAACTCTGATTCATCCTGCATATTGACAAACGAATAGCGCTTGCTCTGATGGCGATTGTCCTCAAGTGGATTTTCAGCTCCTTGGTAATCAACTTCCTTCTCCAGTTCCTGGTCTTGAAACTGCTCTGCAACCATCTCAGAAACACGTATTTCCAGTTGTTTCATTTCTTCTTGACTAGCAGCAAATGCTCCAAAGACCAGCTCCGTATTCTTGTTTTCAGAAAGGAAATGCAAGACCTGATAGAGTGCTTGGTCCTCTATCCCCTGCTCAAAGTCCAGTTGATAGTAGATGAGCGACTCCTTCCGAGTCTGACTCTTTCCCAGCTCCAAGCGGGTATCAAAAGGCGATAAATGGCGAAACTTCGCTGCTTGTTCTGAAAAGACAGACTGAACCAAGCGCAGGGTGTCCTCTCTGTCGACCAGAACAAGATCCACCTTATCCAGCAGACCTGCCAACTGAGGTAGTTGTTCTTGAGGATTTCGTCCGATAAAAAGACTGAGAACCTTAGTGGTTTGGTGAGGCAATCGTTCTAAAAGGAAGTCATTGTGCTGGTCACACGCAGGCAGAAAATAGGTCGCTCCTTCCTCAGGGAGTTGAGCTATTTTCTTCTCAAAAAACTCCGCAATCAATTCTCCCATATCTCGGTAAGCCTCTTTTTGGAAGCGAAAAGCAAAGATAGGATTGACCTCGATACGGCCCCCATCTTGCAAATACTCTCTAAACTGCCACAGTCCCTTGGGATTGAGGTAGTCTTGGTAGAGAGCCTGACCATCTTCGTAGTAAATGACACTGGAGACAAACCCCCGATCATCCATCAGGTAGTTGGCGGACAAGAGCCCATTTTCCTTGAAATACTGAATCGTACTGATGAAACCTTCTATCCCATGCTCCACCTGAGCATAGGGCTTGCCATTCTTCAGCACCAGAATAGTAAAGGGACTGTAAACAAACTCGCAGTCCTCTTCCCACTCAATATCTCTGACCTGCAAGACCTGTGATCGAATCTCGTGAAAATCCTGTAATTCATCAAAAAGGGAATCGACCTGTACTTCTAAAATACCTTGGCGATGGAGAAAATAGCGAAGATGAGGCTGATAGGACAAAAGGAGGATCTGTGCAGGAATCCCTTGGTGTTGCATCAGACGAATCTGATTGAAGGTGTCATCAAATTCTAGCTTAAAATGAGAAAAATACCAGGGTGTCAAATCAGCATGCCAGGGACGCTCCTTGCCATACCAAGCTGGGATAAAGTAATACATCAAAACCTCCTAGAATAGTGGCCGATACCTTTCATTTAGTCGGAGCGCCTGCAGTTCATCGTGAATCGTAAACAACATACCACTCAAAATTAAAAAGAGTCCAGGAATCATGCTGACTTTTAACAGACTCTCATCCTTCAAGACAAACAAGATCGGAAGTCCAGCCAAGGTAACGTTAAAGACTGCACCTATCAGAGCAAATCGCAGAACCAAGCGATTAATAAAGCGACTGGTATCCTCACCAGGATAGACCCCGTAGATGTAATCTCCTGATTCCTTCATCCGATCTGCGATCTGTTGACCACTCACATTGATAAAGGCAAAGGCAATGCTAAAGACAAAGAGGATCAGGATATAAGCGTAGATCCACAAGGGTTTCCCCATCGCATACTGCTCCAGTATGGCAGGGTAGAGCGGATTGCCCTTATCCAGATGTTGAAGCAAGATCAAGAGATAAGAAGGCAAGCCCATGAGACTCATCACATACATATAAGGCATGCCACCTGCAGGATTGAGCATGATTTCCAGATAGGAATAGCGTTTAAAGCGAGAATGAAGCCCGATTTTATTGATAGGGATGCGGTATCTAGCTCTGAAAAAGAGAACGACGAGATAGGTAAAGAGGACACCAAGCACTACCAATAGGAAAAGCAGCCGAGGAGATATCTTATGAACTTGGACCGATTGGATGATGTCCTGAGGGAGTGAAGCCACCATACTCGCCAATAAAATAACGATTGGGCCTCCAACTCCGATAGACGCATTGATGTCTGACAGCCAAACTAAGAAGAAGGTCCCCGCAACCAAAAGGCTGGTATTGAGGAGAAAGACCAAGAAGGGATTGTAGGGAGCTTGGACAGGGAGGTTTGTCGTCAAGGCCAAGGCCTGAATCAAGGCAATCCCTAACGTCAAGTACATTTTCCGTCTATCCTGAACTTCCGAAGAAACTGAGTTTAAGCCCAGTTTCTTTGAAAAGGAAAACATCTGCCACAAGATCATAGCTGACATCCAAGGTGAAAGCCCGATGGAAAAGAGAGAGAGGCTGCGAAGATTTCCACCAGTCAGGGCTACTGAAAAGTCCAGATAGGCTGCGCTTCCTCCGAGAAAATCCCGACTATTGAGATCAACAAAAGGAAGAGCCAGACGACTCCCGAGCACATAAATAAAGAGCAAAAACAGGGTGCGCATCCCTTTTTTTACCGCTATTGATGAACGAAATTCTTTCACTAGCTCCTCCTTTTCATTTTATCTTTCTGTCCTGTCACACGAGGCCAATCCAGCCTTTTTATCTTAGCACATTCAAATCTCTATCTCAGTTTTCATGAGTTTTCTCGTTCAGATAAGCCTTCAAAGTAGCCACCATTTCTTCTGGTCTTTCTGCTGAGAAAATACCCGCATAGGCACTTTCAGGTAGTTCTCGCGACTGGGTATTGTCAAAAGTCAAGATCGGTTTCTCAAAGCGTGAAACATAGTCATAAACAACACTCAACTTGTCATCGTGGTTAATATCGAGGTAGACATCTGTCTGCTGGATCAGTTTCTCGACCAAGAGGGGGAAGGTGTTGGGATAGAGGGTCACATTTTCAAAACGTGACAAGAGCATGAGTTCAGGTGCCATCGTCGTATAGGCTGCGATGTAGAAATGCACCTCTGGCAAGGCTTGAACCAGATAGTCGATTTTCTCAAGATGCCAAGAATTGGTCAAATTAACACAAGTCATAATTGGCTGATAGACTGTGACTGGATAGTCAATTCCGGCCTGACGCCATTTTTCAGTAATAGCAGACCACTCCATCAGATGATAGTGCCACCAAACCTCACGCAAACGCCCAACTGAATGAGTGTTCCAAGGTTTGTCCTGAGAGAGGAAATGCAAGATGGCTGGCAGAGGCTCCAAAGGAATCTGGAAGATAAATTCATGTCCATGTGAGGCAGCCCCACTGTCAAAGCCAATCTGAAAATTATAGTTCTGTCCCAGAGGAGCATAGCTGTCATGAAAGAGCATATTGAGGATGGACTGGTCTCCTTCACTCACATGTTGGTGTTCCCGCTCCGTCAACTCAACTAGCTCTTGTCTCACGGCTTCTGCCCGCCATTTTTTGTTATGGATCAAGAGTACACCTGCATTAAAGCCAACCCCAACTCCAAAACAAGATGGTGCAGCAGCAAGGTAGTTTTCGCCTAAGTCCATTTCAAAGAGAGCCGTCAAATCAGCCGTCACAACCAAATCACTATCCAAGTAAAGAACCTTGTCCTCTTCGACAAAATCAGGGATAAAGTAACGGGCAAAGGTCATGTGATTGATATGGGGCAGTTTATTGCTCCAGTTCATCTGAAATTGGGCGCCAAGCATCTTGACATCCACTAACTCACCGCCCATTTGCTCTACTATCGGCCTGAGAGCGCGGAACCATTCTTGGGGAATATCCTGATTAAAGATATAGACCTTGACATGGCTATTATGGTAGCAGAGAGACTTGAGCGCTGTTTCAATCTGGCGAATATAGGCATAATCTCCTGCGAGAACAATTGTTTTTTTCATTTAGTTTCCTTCAGTTTACAACGACTGCTTCTTTGATTCCAAAAGCGTGCGGATAGACTCGATCATTTGATCTACGGCTGCTGGTGAGTATACGTGACTGTAACCACTCGAGTCATGACTAGTGGTTTCAAAAGCAAATATAGGGATTTCTCTTTGCTGCACCTCTTGGATAATGTTTGCAATTTCATCCTCATGATTGATATCCAAGTAAAAGTCAATCTTTTCCAAGACTTTTTTGACATTCATGGGATTAAAGTAAGGATAGAGTCGTACATTCAGATACGATTGCAAGTTCATGATTTCCGGCGCAAAATTGGTATGAGCTAGGATAGAGAACTCTACATCGGGCAATTCTTGGATCAGGTGTTCGATTTGCTCTATGTGACACGTATTGGTAAAAATAGCGGTCGCATACTGGGGAGCTTGAACTAAAGATGCCAATCCTTTATGGAAATCACATTTTTTCATGACAATATCAGACCACTCTAGTCCGTAGTAAAACCACCAGTCCTCCCTAAAACGGTTGAGGTTGATTTGGTACCAAGGCTTGTCCCCTGTATAATGGATAATCTGGGCTGTCTTCTCAGTAGCAAGAGAATCCCTATACCAAGAATCCATCTGATAATTTCGAGCCACTGTATCCATACCAACCATAAAATTATAGGTAGCTGGCAGCGATTTCCAACGACCTTCAAAGAGGTGATTTAACACGCCCTGATCGCCAAAAACTTGATCATGCAGTTGGTCTGTCAAGCTCAACAAGTGCTCCGTCACCTTTTCTTGACGCCAGAGAGCCACATTAATCAGCAAGACACCTGCATTAAAAGTGCTAGGAACTAGCGCATCTGCGACAGCAGCTACTGGCCAGTCTGCCATATCTTCTAAAAAGAGTTGATCTAGGTTTGATCTAACGATAATATCCGAATCTAGATACAAGGCTAGATCTTCGCTAACAAACTGAGGAATAAAATAACGAAAGAAAGTTGCATAACTTAAGTGAGCTAGTGGCAAACTATACTCTTTCAAACCTTGATGACTAATCTTGACATTGACGATTTTTGAGGCTATAGGTTCTAAACGTCTCTCCATGAGCTGAAACCATTCAGATGGCAAATCATCATTGAAAACATAAAAAGTCACTGCTCGATTATGGGCGCAGATTGACTTGATTGTTGTCTCAATCTTGTCCATATAAGCATTATCACCACCGAGTACAATGGCTTTTTGAAGCTCTTTTTTCATTTCGTCCCCTTTTCTTTTCACATTCTTTTGGCTACTTTTCTTCTACTATAATTCTGATTTTTTCGATGATTATCTCACCTTCCTATTATACCTTTTCCCCTAGTTTATTTCAAACTCAAAAGAGGATTTTCCCCTTCTCGCATATAGAAAAAACCTTTGAAAAATCATGTTTTCAAAGGTTTTCCATTTCACTATTTATTCATTGATTTTTATATCTTATCAATGACTTTCTTGATCGTCATTCTGACTCTTCTTGGCAAGAAGGCCGATACCTGTCACAGCTGTCAATGCTCCCAATAAAGCAGATGCTACCGAAGTCGACGCTCCTGTATTTGGCAAGACTTGTTTCGGCTTGCTTGAAGCGGATTGACCTTGGCTTGCAATGCTGGCCATTGAGAGAGAGGTGCTTGTTGAAGTAGATACCAGAGCACTTGCTGACGCAGATCTACTAATAGAATCTGAAATCGAAAGACTAGTGCTAATCGACGCTGACTCGCTCATAGACACACTTGCTGAAATCGAAGCACTTTCTAGAGTCGATTCACTGGCTAACATGCTAGCTGAGAGTGATGCGCTCGTTGAAGTAGATTCGCTCACTGATGTACTTGCTGAGATCGAAGCACTCTCCAACGCCAACTCGGCTGCTAGCATACTTGCAGAAGTTGAAGTACTTGTTGATGCCGATTGGCTTGAGCTCACTGAGGCAGATTCGCTCGAACTTACAGAAGCGGATTGACTAGCACTCAATGATGCCGATTGACTCGAACTTGCCGACGCTGACTGGCTAGCACTCGCTGAAGCGGATTCGCTGGCGCTCACTGACACAGATTGGCTGGAGCTGACTGAAGCGGATTCGCTTGAACTTACTGAAGCTGACTGACTCGAACTTGCCGACGCAGACTCACTGGCGCTCGCTGACGCTGATTCACTCGAACTTACTGAAGCAGATTGACTCACGCTGGCTGACGCAGATTCACTTGCGCTCGCTGAAGCGGATTGGCTGGAGCTAACTGATGCAGATTCGCTGGAGCTGACTGAGGCTGATTGACTGGCACTCAATGAAGCGGATTCGCTTGAACTTACTGAAGCTGACTCACTCGAACTTACTGAGGCTGACTCACTCGAGCTCACTGAAGCGGATTCGCTTGAGCTTGCAGACGCTGATTGGCTCGAACTCAATGATGCTGATTGACTGGCACTTACTGAGGCAGATTCACTTGAGCTGACTGAGGCAGACTGACTCGAACTTACCGAAGCTGACTGGCTAGCGCTCACTGACTCAGACTGGCTAGCACTTGCAGATGCTGATTGGCTGGAGCTTACTGAAGCTGACTGGCTAGCACTCGCTGAAGCGGATTCGCTTGTGCTTACTGAAGCTGACTGGCTCGCGCTGGCTGACGCAGATTCGCTTGTGCTTGCAGACGCTGACTGACTCGAGCTTACTGAAGCTGACTGGCTAGCGCTCACTGACTCAGACTGGCTAGCACTTGCAGATGCTGATTGGCTGGAGCTTACTGAAGCTGACTGGCTAGCACTCGCTGAAGCGGATTCGCTTGTGCTTACTGAAGCTGACTGGCTCGCGCTGGCTGACGCAGATTCGCTTGTGCTTGCAGACGCTGACTGGCTTGAGCTTGCTGAAGCGGATTCGCTTGTGCTGACTGAGGCTGACTGGCTTGAGCTTGCCGAAGCAGATTCACTTGCGCTCGCTGATACTGATTGGCTCGAACTTACTGAAGCAGATTCACTTGCGCTCGCTGAGGTTGATTGACTCGAGCTTACTGATGCAGATTCGCTTGTGATGACTGAGGCAGACTGGCTAGCGCTGGCTGAAGCGGATTCACTTGCACTTGCTGAAGCAAACTGACTAGCACTTACAGATACAGACTGACTCACGCTGGCTGAAGCAGATTCGCTTGAACTTATTGAAGCTGACTGGCTGGAGCTGACTGAAGCGGATTCGCTTGAGCTGACTGAAGCGGATTCGCTTGAACTTACCGATGCTGACTCACTGGCGCTCACCGAAGCAGACTCACTCGAGCTCACTGAAGCGGACTGACTCGAACTTGCAGATGCTGATTGGCTCGAGCTGACTGAAGCGGACTGACTCGAACTTGCTGAGGCAGATTGGCTTGAGCTCACTGAGGCTGACTGACTCGAACTTGTCGACGCCGACTGACTTGCACTTGCAGAGGCAGATTGACTCGAGCTTACCGAAGCAGACTGGCTAGCACTCGCTGAGGCTGACTGGCTCGAACTTACTGAGGCTGATGCTGACTGACTTGAGCTCACCGATGCGGATTCACTTGAACTTACTGATGCGGATTGGCTGGAGCTTACCGATGCTGATTGACTCGCACTTGCTGAAGCAGACTGACTTGAGCTTACGGACGCTGACTGGCTAGCACTTGCAGATGCTGATTGGCTCGAACTTGCTGAAGCGGATTGACTCGAGCTCACTGAAGCGGATTGACTCGAGCTCACTGACGCTGATTCACTTGTGCTTACTGAGGCAGACTGACTAGCACTTACCGAAGCTGACTGGCTTGCACTCAATGATGCAGATTGACTAGAGCTTACTGAGGCAGACTGACTCGAACTCGCTGAAGCAGACTGACTAGCACTCACTGAGGCGGATTGGCTCGAGCTCGCTGAGGCGGATTGACTCGAACTTACTGATGCGGATTGACTGGCACTCACTGATGCTGATTGGCTCGAACTTACTGAAACAGATTGACTAGCGCTTACTGAGGCTGACTGGCTCGCACTCACTGAAGCGGATTGGCTCGCGCTGGCTGAAGCTGACTGACTCGAGCTTGCAGATGCTGACTGACTAGCACTTACTGAAGCTGATTGACTCGAACTTACCGATGCTGACTGACTTGCGCTCACTGAAGCTGATCGACTGGCACTTGCCGATGCTGATTGACTTGAGCTCACTGAAGCTGATTGACTCGCGCTCGCTGAAGCGGATTGGCTCGAACTTACCGATGCTGACTGACTCGAGCTCACTGAAGCTGATTGACTTGAGCTCACTGAAGCTGATTGGCTGGCGCTCGCTGAAGCGGACTGACTCGAACTTACTGATGCTGATTGACTCGAGCTTAATGAGGCTGATTGGCTGGAGCTTGCAGATGCAGATTGACTCGAACTCAATGATGCGGATTGGCTGGCACTCAATGATGCAGACTGGCTAGCGCTGACTGAAGCGGATTGGCTCGAACTTACCGATGCTGACTGACTTGCGCTCACTGAAGCGGATTGGCTCGCGCTGGCTGAAGCGGATTGACTGGCACTTACTGATGCAGATCGGCTTGAGCTGACTGAGGCAGACTGACTTGCGCTCACTGACGCTGACTGACTTGCACTTGCAGATGCAGATTGACTCGAACTCGCTGAAGCAGACTGACTTGCACTCAATGATGCTGATTCACTTGCGCTCACTGAAGCGGATTGGCTTGAGCTTACGGACGCAGACTGGCTGGCACTCACTGAAGCGGATTGGCTCGAACTTACTGAAGCGGATTGGCTGGCACTTACCGAAGCTGACTGGCTGGCACTCAATGATGCAGATTGACTCGAGCTTACTGAGGCAGACTGACTTGCGCTCACTGATGCTGATTGACTTGCACTCGCTGAAGCGGATTGGCTAGCACTTACTGATGCTGACTCACTTGCACTTAATGATGCAGATTGACTCGAGCTCGCTGAAGCGGATTGACTCGAGCTTACAGATGCAGATTCGCTTGAACTTACTGAGGCGGATTGACTAGCACTCAATGATGCAGATTGGCTGGAGCTTACTGAGGCGGATTGACTAGCACTTGCTGAAGCAGACTGGCTATTACTTACTGAAATTGACGCTTGATTTGGCGTAATTTGTCCATTAAATGTATCTGAAACCAAACCATCCACTGTCGTACTTGCAGTCACCGGTCCACTAGGAAGTCGTCCTCCATTACGATCATATACCTTCTTCAGCTCATTTGCAGTAAAGGTTACACTAGTCGAGCTCACCGTTGCTTGTTTGGTGAACGTCTCCCCTGCAATTGTAAGAGTAACAGTCCCATCTGGAGCAACCCCATCTACCGTAATCGCTTGATTTGAGAGCCCACCTTTTTCGTTAAGATATTGATTCTCTATCCTTGGCGTCTGAGGGCGCACAGTAAAGCTCACGTCAATTTCATCCGTACTTCCATCTGGATAAGTTACCACCGCTGTCAAAGTATGCCGACCAGCAGACAAATTCGTATTGGTTCCAGATTTCCAAGTATAGGTTGTTCTAGTTCCCTTAGTAATTCCTGTAGTAGGTAATTCTGGTGTCCCTGTAGCATTCGTGATGTACTGACTGGCTTCACCAACAGAAACAGTCCCTGAATTGGCCGTTAGAGTAAAGTTTCGATTCACCTCAGCATTGATAGCTGGTTCGTACTTTTCAGACTGAGCATGGACTTCAAATTGAATTGCGGCAGGGTTGGCTGTTAAATCTTTTACAAGACCTACGTCAGTAGTATTTCCGCTAAAATTACCTTCCTGATCATAGGTGAAAACATAACGAGTCCACAAACTATTTACTGCTTGATTTTTTCCAACAGAACCCGTGATTGAAACGGTGAAAGGATTTGATGCTGTAGCATTTCCATCTTTGGCTAGTTTATTTGTCGGAACAATCATACTGATACTTTGACCATTACTCGTAGTGAATGAGACAACAGTTGAAGTAGCCGGATAGGCCGCGGGAACAGCAGTAGGAACAAATTTTGCATGTTCAATTCGACCACTGTTATCAGTAAACTCAATGGTCCCAGAAAAATTTTCTTCTCGATAAATTTTAAATTTTTGTCCTTCTAGAACTGCGCCACCTGTAACGGTTATTTTCTGAAGTTCTGGCTTCTCAGTATCCCTAGCAGCTCTGAAGCTAGCAGTATTTGAAGCTTTGGTCAAAGCTTGTCCGTTTCTGCTGTCACGAAGTCCAGAGATGGCACGTAACACAGCATTTGCAATACTATTTCGAGCTTCTATAGCTTTTTGTAGGATAGGTGCAAGGTCAGAAGCTTCCCCTTTCAAGGCTTCTGCTATCTCATTCTTCGCTAGACTAGCCTTCGTGATCGCCTCATCCGAGTTTGGAAGCCCCTGAGCTTGAGCTAGAAACTGCCCAATCTCAGCAGACAAAGCCTCTAATTTCTTCCGTTTTTCTTCACTTTGATTTTCTGTCAAGGCTACAGAAGTCATAGTCAGACTCGATTCAGCCGTCACACCTTCATTCTTTACACGACCAGACTGACTTTGAGGCAAGGATTCTGTAGAAAAATCAACTGCTTTTAATTCTTTTGAAGGTTGTGATTCTTTCACTGTCTCCCGAGCTGACTCACTTGCTTGGTAGTTACTTTGAACACCAACTGAAGCTCTCTCTGACAGATTACTAATCGCTTGATTTTGTGTCCCAAGGGATTCACTTGAACTAGCAGTTACACTTTGACTGTTTGCCAAGGATTGACGAGCAGAAGCAGATTGGCCCATCGACTGACTCATACTAGAAGAGCTTGAGGCACTGATAGACTGGCTCGTAGAGGCAGATTGACTGGCGCTCTGCGAATTGAATTCTGACAATGACTGGCTTTGACTGGTAGACAAAGACAAGCTAGCAGCATCTTGATGATCCTGTGTCGTCCCCAGTACTACTGAATCTCTCGTCGCCAGGGTATCTTTTGATTCGACAGTCTTTTCAACAGCCACTGCATCATTGGCATAAACACGCGTTTGCGTCGCAGCAAAACCACCTAAGATCGTCCCCGTAGCTGCTATCCCTTTCAAGACATCCAAGCCGGTCAACTTCTGACCTTCTTGCTTTTCAACCATTTCTGTCTTTACTTGGCTCGCATCCGCACTTCCACGCATCACCTTAAATAAGCCAAAAAGGGAAGTCGAGGCCCGTAGCCAATGCTTCCCTGATTTGATTAATTTGAACCGAGTTACACGGTCTGTTTCTCTATATTCACCCTTCTGGCGTCTAAAAAACATGTTACTTCCCTCTATATGAAAAAGAATTTATTCACCTATAAAAACTATCTCCTTATTATATACCAAATATACCTACAATTCAATATCTATAACTTACTCTGAAGAAAGAAAATGATTTCAAAAATAACTTTATTTCAAAACTATTCTGTTTTTTCAATATAATCTTCATTTTTTGCTCTGTTAATATATTTTATTTGCTTTATAACCATTTCTAAATGCTTAAAAAATCGAGTAACTAATTCCAATCACTCAGGGAATTGATTTTTATTCAAAATATAGAAAAAGTCCATGAATCAATAGCATCCACAGACTTTTAGGAGTAGAGTATTTAAAGGCAGTTTCACAAATGAATCAATGAAGCCGGTAGCCGATGTAACTTTCTAGCCTTTCCAACAAAAAAATCCACGAATCGATAATATTCGTGGACTTTTCTTACGACGCATTTAAGCAAAATGCCATACTAATTAATAGCCTTAATCTACGACACGAAGAGGCGAAAACGATTATTTTTCGCCGATGAGTTAGTGAGGCAGTTAGGCAAGTCTAATAGGACTTGCTGTAGCCTACTTAGATTGCTTTGCAATCAAGTAGGCTTACTGAATCACATCTTCTCTTCCAACTCTACGTCTGGATACTTGTCCGCAAACCAGCGGAGGGCAAAGTCGTTTTCAAAGAGGAAGACAGGCTGGTCAAAACGGTCCTTGGCCAAGATATTGCGGCTTGAGGACATGCGCTCGTCCAAGTCCTCAGGCTTGATCCAACGAACGGTCTTCTTACCCATTGGGCTCATGACCACTTCTGCATTGTACTCACCTTCCATGCGGTGCTTAAAGACTTCAAATTGGAGTTGTCCGACAGCCCCTAGCATGTACTCGCCTGTTTGGTAATTCTTATAAAGCTGAATGGCTCCCTCTTGCACCAATTGCTCAATTCCCTTATGGAAGGATTTTTGTTTCATGACGTTCTTAGCAGAAACTTTCATGAAAATTTCAGGGGTAAAGGTTGGCAGTGGTTCAAATTCAAACTTGTTTTTTCCAACCGTCAAGGTATCTCCAACCTGATAAGTACCGGTATCGTAAACCCCGATAATATCACCTGCCACGGCATTGGTCACATTTTCACGACTTTCAGCCATAAACTGAGTCACATTCGATAGTTTGGCAGTCTTACCAGTACGAGGCAGATTGACACTCATTCCACGCTCAAATTCACCTGATACGATACGAACAAAGGCGATACGGTCACGGTGACGAGGGTCCATGTTGGCTTGGATTTTAAAGACAAATCCTGAGAAATCCTTGTCATAAGGATCCACAATTTCGCCATCTGTTTTCTTGTGGCCATGTGGTTCTGGAGCAAACTTAAGGAAGGTCTCAAGGAAGGTCTGCACCCCAAAGTTAGTGAGGGCTGAACCAAAGAAGACCGGAGTCAGTTCTCCTGCAAGAATAGCTTCTTCTGAAAATTCATTTCCTGCTTCTTGTAATAGTTCGATATCGTCCTTAACCTGAGCGTAGAAAGGATTGCTTCCAAAGAGCTTATCCCCTTCTTCCAGACTGGCAAAACGCTCATCCCCTTTATAGAGCTCCAAGCGTTGGTTATAAAGGTCATACAAGCCTTCAAAGGCTTTCCCCATCCCGATTGGCCAGTTCATAGGATAGCTCGCAATGCCAAGGACTTCTTCTAGTTCTTGCAAGAGGTCCAGTGGCTCACGACCATCACGGTCCAGCTTGTTCATAAAGGTAAAGACTGGAATGCCACGGTGCTTCACAACCTCAAACAATTTCTTGGTTTGGGCCTCGATACCCTTGGCAGAGTCCACGACCATGACCGCAGCATCCACCGCCATCAAGGTACGATAGGTATCTTCTGAGAAGTCCTCGTGCCCTGGTGTATCGAGGATGTTCACGCGCTTGCCATCATAGTCAAACTGCATAACAGATGAAGTAACCGAAATCCCACGCTGTTTCTCGATATCCATCCAGTCAGACTTGGCAAAAGTCCCTGTTTTCTTTCCTTTAACCGTACCAGCCTCACGAATCTCGCCCCCAAAGTAGAGCAACTGCTCAGTGATGGTTGTTTTCCCGGCGTCCGGGTGGGAGATGATAGCAAAAGTACGACGTTTCTTAATTTCTTCTTGAATAGTCATAAGTTCTCTTTCTTTGATTTTCTATTTTTAGTTGTTTCAGTAGCTAAGAATGATGTTTACATTGGATTTTGCCATTCCTTTCAACTCTCAATTATAGCGGATTTTGGGGAGTTTTTCAATTGCTTATCCGATGAAAAGGCAAGCTAGAGCACAGATTGTGTCTGATTTCTCTTTTTCCACCGTTTCTTGAACAAGATATCAAAGAGAACCAGAGCCAGTGAGAGGATGACGGACACAAGAAGGTATTTTAACCACAAGGGCGCATCTGGAATAAAAGGTGTCTTGTTTAACAAACCATAATTTCCACCCGTTACCTGATTAACCCCAACTAGAAAGAGATTGAGAATAAAGGTATAGGCCACAATCATATATTTCTTGAGCAAGGTCTTGTCATAGTGATTCATCAAGTAAACCAAGGAATTCACTAGAAGGGCATAGTGCCCAATCAAAAATGAAAAACTGGTGATATGGGGGAAATCATAGGGGTCAAAAACAGGGTAAACCAAAGCAAAGACCGCTCCACTTGCTCCTAAGAGGGCAAAATATTGCTTGCTCCGCCATTTATCTGGCAAGAAAACCACCGCAAACATAGCCAAACGGCAATGGTAAAATGGAAGGCTATTAGAAAATGGAATCCCAAAACCAACATACCAGCTATATAGGGCTAGTAACTGGAGGATCTGAATCCCCTTAAACAAGCGGACAAATTTCGGATTTTTGTGATAAACAAGCGCTCCATAAATACAAAGCACTAATAGGAGCATCATAATCCCATACCAAAAGAGCGAAATGGGAGGAGGGACTGTCTGAGTTCTGGTGATAAATTGATGGAACATATTTCTATCCTAACTCTTATTTTTTCTATTCTCTAGTTTAACCATTATAGCGAATTAAAAGCGATTTTTCAATTTCTATTTCTTTTCAGTTTGGCTCCCTTATTTATAGGAAAATATGGTAAAATAGAACAGACTAAAAATCATCATTTCACGAAAGGATGCAAGATGAAAATTACGCAAGAAGAGGTAACACACGTTGCCAATCTTTCAAAATTAAAATTCTCTGAAGAAGAAACTGCTGCTTTTGCAACAACCTTGTCTAAAATTGTTGACATGGTTGAATTGCTGGGCGAAGTCGACACAACTGGTGTCGTACCTACTACAACCATGGCCGATCGCAAGACCGTACTCCGCCCTGATGTGGCCGAAGAAGGAACAGACCGTGACCGCTTGTTTAAAAACGTACCTGAAAAAGAAAACTACTATATCAAGGTGCCAGCTATCCTAGATGATGGAGGAGATGCCTAATGACTTTTAATAACAAAACGATTGAAGACTTGCACAATCTCCTTGTATCTAAGGAGATTTCAGCTACTGAATTGACACAGGCCACGCTTGAAGATATCAAGTCTCGCGAGAAAGCTATCAATGCTTTTGTCACTATCGCTGAAGAACAAGCCCTTGCTCAAGCTAAAGCTATTGATGAAGCTGGAATCGACGCGGATAATGTCCTTTCAGGAATTCCACTGGCAGTTAAGGATAATATTTCTACTGACGGCATCCTCACAACCGCAGCCTCAAAAATGCTCTACAACTACGAGCCTATCTTTGATGCGACAGCCGTTGCCAATGCAAAAGCTAAAGGCATGATTATTGTTGGGAAAACCAACATGGACGAGTTTGCCATGGGCGGTTCTGGTGAGACTTCACACTATGGTGCTACTAAAAATGCTTGGGACCACAGCAAGGTTCCTGGTGGTTCATCAAGTGGTTCTGCCGCAGCCGTAGCTTCAGGACAAGTCCGCTTGTCACTTGGTTCTGATACTGGTGGTTCTATCCGCCAACCTGCTGCCTTCAACGGAATCGTTGGTCTCAAACCAACCTATGGAACAGTTTCTCGTTTCGGTCTCATTGCCTTCGGTAGCTCATTAGACCAAATCGGACCTTTTGCACCAACTGTTAAGGAAAATGCCCTCTTGCTCAACGCTATTGCTAGCGAAGATGCCAAAGACTCTACTTCTGCTCCTATCCGCATTGCCGACTTTACTTCAAAAATCGGCCAAGACATCAAGGGCATGAAAATTGCTTTGCCTAAGGAATACCTCGGTGAAGGAATTGACCCAGAGGTTAAGGAAACTATTCTGAATGCCGCTAAACACTTTGAAAAACTCGGTGCTATCGTTGAAGAAGTTAGCCTTCCTCACTCTAAATACGGTGTTGCCGTTTACTACATCATCGCTTCATCAGAAGCCTCATCAAACTTGCAACGTTTTGACGGTATCCGTTATGGCTATCGTGCAGAAGATGCGACCAACCTTGACGAAATCTATGTAAACAGCCGTAGCCAAGGTTTCGGTGAAGAAGTGAAACGCCGTATCATGCTAGGTACTTTCAGCCTTTCATCAGGTTACTACGATGCTTACTACAAGAAAGCTGGTCAGGTTCGTACCCTTATCATCCAAGATTTCGAAAAAGTCTTTGCGGATTACGACTTGATTTTGGGACCAACTGCACCAAGCGTTGCCTATGACTTGGACTCCCTCAACCATGACCCCGTTGCCATGTACTTGGCTGACCTTTTGACCATCCCAGTCAACTTGGCTGGTCTCCCAGGAATTTCAGTTCCTGCTGGATTCTCTCAAGGTCTACCAGTCGGTCTCCAATTGATTGGTCCTAAATACTCTGAGGAAACCATTTACCAAGCTGCTGCTGCCTTTGAAGCAACAACAGACTACCACAAACAACAACCCGTGATTTTTGGAGGTGACAACTAATGAACTTTGAAACAGTCATTGGACTTGAAGTCCACGTAGAGCTCAACACCAATTCAAAAATCTTCTCACCTACTTCTGCCCACTTTGGAAATGACCAAAATGCCAACACCAACGTGATTGACTGGTCTTTTCCAGGAGTTCTGCCAGTTCTCAATAAGGGTGTTGTCGATGCTGGTATCAAGGCCGCTCTTGCCCTCAACATGGACATCCACAAGAAGATGCACTTTGACCGCAAGAACTACTTCTATCCTGATAATCCAAAAGCCTACCAAATTTCTCAGTTTGATGAGCCAATTGGTTACAATGGTTGGATTGAAGTGGAGCTAGAAGATGGTACGACTAAGAAAATCGGTATTGAACGCGCCCACTTGGAAGAAGATGCTGGTAAAAACACCCACGGTACAGATGGCTACTCTTATGTAGACCTCAACCGCCAAGGGGTGCCTTTGATTGAGATCGTGTCTGAAGCCGACATGCGTTCTCCTGAAGAAGCCTATGCTTATCTAACTGCCCTCAAGGAAGTTATCCAGTACGCTGGCATTTCAGACGTTAAGATGGAAGAAGGTTCTATGCGTGTGGATGCTAACATCTCGCTTCGTCCTTATGGTCAAGAAAAATTCGGTACCAAGACTGAGTTGAAAAACCTCAACTCCTTCTCAAACGTTCGCAAAGGTCTCGAATACGAAGTCCAACGTCAAGCTGAAATCCTTCGCTCAGGTGGTCAAATCCGCCAAGAAACACGCCGTTACGATGAAGCCAACAAAGCAACCATCCTCATGCGTGTTAAGGAAGGCGCTGCAGACTACCGCTACTTCCCAGAACCAGACCTCCCACTCTTTGAAATTTCAGACGAGTGGATTGAGGAAATGCGTACTGAACTGCCAGAGTTTCCAAAGGAACGCCGTGCACGCTACGTTGCTGACCTTGGCTTGTCAGACTACGATGCTAGTCAGTTGACTGCAAATAAGGTCACTTCTGACTTCTTTGAAAAAGCTGTTGCACTCGGTGGCGATGCCAAACAAGTTTCTAACTGGCTCCAAGGTGAAGTTGCTCAGTTCTTGAACGCCGAAGGTAAAACACTAGAACAAATCGAATTGACACCAGAAAACTTGGTAGAAATGATTGCCATCATCGAAGACGGCACGATCTCTTCTAAGATTGCCAAGAAAGTCTTTGTCCACCTAGCTAAAAATGGTGGTGGCGCGCGTGAATACGTGGAAAAAGCAGGTATGGTCCAAATCTCAGATCCAGATGTTCTGATTCCAATCATCCACCAAGTCTTTGCTGATAACGAAGCTGCCGTTGCCGACTTCAAGTCAGGCAAACGCAACGCAGACAAGGCCTTCACAGGATTCCTTATGAAAGCAACCAAAGGCCAAGCCAATCCACAAGTTGCCCTTAAACTCCTTGCACAGGAATTGGCGAAGTTGAAAGAAAGTGAGTAATTTACTCTTTATACACTTTTTTCTACTTTTAAGACGAGAATGAGACAAGGAGAATAAATGAACAAATTTTTACGATTGCTATTTGTCTTAGTCATCATCGCTATGTTAGGCGCTTCTATACTACAAATTTTCTTTCCATCGTACATGGGAAGCCACTCCGGGTACGGAATATCTGCTGGTTGGCAACGAGAAATTGGAATATGGAATTTAGCTGTATTGATTATTATTCTCGCTATCAATATTAAATACGATTGGTTCTATCTACGAATCGCACTTCTTGCTCTCATTATTGGCGGAATTGGAATAGGAACAAATCACTTACTCAATTATATGGAGTATCACTCTCCTGTAAATGCTATCGGTGCTTTTGAAAATTACTTGCTAGCAATAGGATGGATTGTGGGATGGCTCATCGAACGCCATTCCATAAAGAAGCTAAATGCTAGTAAATAACGCCTAGTATATCTTAGATGATTTTTAAAGGTTATTAAATAGTTTAATAATCATTCGAATTCAGAATTCTACCTTTTCAATCATATAGTTAGGAGACACATGAAAAAGTTTTACGCTCTTTTAATGACCTGTTTATTACTTGTTTTTCTATCCGTGCCTCAAATCGTTGATGCGGGTGTCGGACATTCCAGAAGTGGAGGGAGCAGCCGCAGCAGTAGCCGCTCAAGTGGAGGTGGAAGTCGTTCTGGCGGATCATCCTACCACTACTACCGCTCTGGATATGGATCATCCTCTGACAGTTCTGCTAGCTCTCCCTATCTAGGATTTATGTTCATATTAGTCGGAGGAATCATACTAGTTGTTATCGTTAAATCCTTGCAGAATAAGTCTGGAGATTCGAGTTCAACCTACACTAGTAATGATTATCAAACGCTCCATCGTCGAGTTGAACATAACACACTGGCCATTAGTCGTGTGAAATACGGGGATCCAAACTTTGACGCGGAAGCCTTCACATCTTGGGTTAAGGAAGTCTACCTTAAATTGCAGGTTGCCTGGACTGAGAAAAATTGGAACTCTGTCCGCGCTTTGGAAAGTACCAGTCTCTACTCTCAACATAGCACCCAACTCGAAGACCATATTCGAGCTAAAACAACCAATGTTTTAGAGAAAGTTTGTATCGAAAATGTTCGCATCAAGGAGTTCATTGAAAATCCTGACGGAAACGATACCTTAGTGGTGATCCTGTCATCTACCTTGCGGGACTATGTCATTGACGATGAGACTCGCCGTGTCCTTGAAGGAGACCCTAAAAAAGATCTCTTCACCGTGTATCAATTAAACTTTATCCGTCAGCACGGTAGCCAAACGCAAGCAGTCAATCCAGACCAAGTTGTGAGCGACCACTGTCCAAACTGTGGCGCCCCATTGAAAATCTCTGCAGTTAGCGAGTGCGACTACTGTGGTGCCAATCTCTCTCGCAGTCCAAACCAATGGGTACTGGATACCTATGATGTTGTGGATGAAGACGAGCTTTATAATTAGGAGGAATTATGGGATTTATACGTGCAGCCTTATCAGCAGGCTTAAATAGTTTTAATGATAGTAAATTCAAGGAAGCCATTGTCCTTCCAGATAATGTCTCTGGCGACGCCTTGGCCATCAAGGGGCAATTGCTCACAAAAGACCCAGATGGACGTTCTCGTCACAGCAATCAAAATACAGGCCTCTTGTCAGATGGAAGTGTAGTTATCGTTCCTCAAGGCTATAGCGCTGTTTTGGTAAACAACGGTACCTTCCTTGGTGAAGTTCTCGAAGCTGGTAGCCACGAATGGCAAGCTGGTGATAACGCCTGGCTCCTTGAAAAAGGTGGTTTAAAAGGCACTTGGGAAAACTTTAAAAACCGTTTCTCTTTTGGTGGACAAGTCATCACCCAACAGGAAATCATCTTTATCCGCATGCAACCCATCGCGGGCAATAAGTTCGGCACACAAAATGCGGTCGAATACTTCAGCGAACGTTACCAACAACTGCTCAACATCCGTTTCTATGGCTTGTTTGATGTAAAAATAGCAGACCCAGTCCTCTTCTACGTGAGCTCTGTTAGCCGTCAAATTACTGACGGACAGCCATTTACTCTCCAAGATGTAGCTCAAGGAACGCTCCGTCAAAATATCGCACCAAAAATTGCGATTGCCATCGCCAAATATACCAACGAAAACAAGGTAGATATCTATAGCCTCAATGCCAACCAAGACACCTTTAACGAACTCGCTAAACAAGAGGTTAACAAGGTTTGGACAGGTCTCTACGGGATTGAAGCAACTAATATCTTGCTTGAAGACCTCAGCTACGACCAAGAAAGTCTTGATATCGTTCGCAAGCTTGATAGTGAGCTCGTGGCAATGAAGTACAACACGATTGAAATCGAAGAACGTCGTGCTCGAAACGAAGCGCTTATTGCTGCAGCTGCCAATGAGGGGAATGGCAATGGGATGAACATGTTTATGGGCATGAATCTTGGCCAAACTCTCGGTGGTCAACTAAGCCAACAAGTCCAAAATCAAGCACCTGCTCAAAACACTGGGCAAACTGCCAGCAAGAATTTTTACATCGAAGTCGATGGAAAATACGTCCTCGTTACCAAAGACGAAGATGGAAATATCGTACCAGTCAACTAATCAAGCTCCTTCTGACATTTGAGTAATGTTGTCTTTTATGGTACAATAAAGAGTAAATTATTTTATTAAAGAGGTAAAAACATGATTGAAGCAAGTAAATTAAAGGCTGGTATGACCTTTGAAACAGCTGACGGAAAATTGATCCGCGTTTTGGAAGCTAGCCACCACAAACCAGGTAAAGGAAACACAATCATGCGTATGAAATTGCGTGATGTCCGTACTGGTTCTACATTTGACACAAGCTACCGTCCAGAGGAAAAATTTGAACAAGCTATCATCGAGACTGTCCCAGCTCAATACTTGTACAAAATGGATGACACAGCCTACTTCATGAACACAGAAACTTACGACCAATACGAAATTCCTGTAGTCAACGTTGAAAACGAATTGCTTTACATCCTTGAAAACTCTGATGTGAAGATCCAATTCTACGGAACTGAAGTGATCGGTGTTACCGTTCCTACTACTGTCGAATTGACAGTTGCAGAAACTCAACCATCTATCAAAGGTGCTACTGTTACAGGTTCTGGTAAACCAGCAACGATGGAAACTGGACTTGTCGTAAACGTTCCAGACTTCATCGAAGCAGGACAAAAACTCGTTATCAACACTGCAGAAGGAACTTACGTTTCTCGTGCCTAATCTCTAGAAAGAGGTCATTCTATGGGAATTGAAGAACAACTTGGCGAAATCGTTATCGCCCCACGTGTACTTGAAAAAATCATTGCTATTGCTACTGCAAAAGTAGAGGGTGTTCACTCTTTTTCAAACAAATCAGTGTCTGATACCCTTTCAAAACTTTCACTCGGCCGTGGCGTTTATCTAAAAAACGTGGACGAAGAACTCACAGCTGATATCTACCTCTACCTAGAGTACGGAGTAAAAGTTCCTAAGGTAGCGGTTGCTATCCAGAAAGCTGTCAAAGATGCCGTCCGTAATATGGCTGATGTAGAACTCGCTGCTATCAATATTCACGTTGCAGGTATCGTTCCAGATAAAACACCAAAACCAGAATTGAAAGATCTATTTGACGAGGACTTCCTCAATGACTAGTCCACTATTAGAATCTAGACGCCAACTCCGTAAATGCGCTTTTCAAGCTCTCATGAGCCTTGAATTCGGTACGGATGTCGAAACTGCTTGTCGTTTCGCCTATACTCATGATCGTGAAGACACGGATGTGCAACTTCCAGCCTTTTTGACAGAGCTAGTTTCTGGTGTTCAGGCTAAAAAGGAAGAGCTAGACAAGCAAATCACACAGCATTTAAAAGCAGGTTGGACCATCGAGCGTTTAACACTCGTGGAGAGAAACCTCCTTCGCTTGGGAGTCTTTGAAATCACTTCATTTGACACCCCACAGTTGGTTGCTGTTAATGAAGCTATCGAGCTTGCAAAGGACTTCTCAGATCAAAAATCTGCCCGTTTTATCAACGGACTGCTCAGCCAGTTTGTAACAGAAGAACAGTAAAAAGAAAAAGTGTTTGACAGCTATCAAACACTTTTTTCTTTGCCTACCACTATCTAAAAAAATGATAATAGACATAATTATAAACAAAAATCCAGATGGGTTTTGCATAAATGAGAAAGTTGAAAAAACTATGACACAGAATGGTGATTGTTAAGTTCTTTGTCCAACGGTAGACAAGGGCATAGAAGAGACCGCCTAAACTATAAATAATCAAACTGATAGGATCTCGGTGAGTTAGGATCAAATGACTAAGTCCAAAGATAAGAGCAGATAGGATAACATCCAGATAGTACTTGGACTGGGGGAAAAAGGTATTCATAAAGTACCCTCTATGAATCAGTTCCTCTAATATAGGTCCGACGACTACTGTTAAATTAAAACTGAGAACAGTTGATATAAAAGTTGGTTGACCATTGGAGTATAGAATCGAAAGAAGGTCTTGAAAGATATACTTGTTATCAATTAGGTGATGAAACTGTAACTGAAAAGCATCCACCAATTGACGATCAAAATAAGTAGCTACTAGACCAACTACAAGGTAAAAGAATCTTGACTTCTTTGAACCCTTTTTTTCAAAAACATAGAGCATCTCTTTCTTTTTGAGCCAGTAGATAAATAATAGCAAAAGAGCTATTACTTCAACTGTTAAAAAGATAGAATAGCCATCTATCCTCCATCCTAAAAACTTAGTTAGATGCAAAATCCCTAACTCTGGTAAATAAACCGATAGAAATACCAGTAAGATAAAGACTCCCAAATGCCCTAGTTTTTTCATACTTACCCCTTTAATTTATCAATAGGCAATACCAGAACCACGTCTAGTCGCATGATTCAGTATTGTACTCCATTCTGTCGCTAAACTATATGCATATGGCGAATTCCAATGTCTATCATCAACCAACCAAATCATGCCACCACCTGAAACTTGTTCTAAGTCCTCAGATGAAAGAACTGTAAATGTTTCTGTACCTGTCATATCAAGTAGCTCCTTAAAATAAATTTTTGTAAGCTTACATCTACAGTACACATCTTTTTGTCTATTTTATAGCCTATCTCCTCAACTGTCAATTTTTCACCCTAAATGATAGCTTTACTCATTGAAAAATAAGAAATTGATAAAAGAGATTTCTCTACCTTCCCATCAAATTAGAAAAAGTGTTTGACAAGTATCAAACACTTTTTCTTTACTTCCTACTATCTAAAAATCAAATAATAGATATAAAATAAGAGCGACGGAGCATAAGGAATCGCATTATAGAAACTATGACAAACAATGGTAAATCGAAGACTACCCGTAACTCGATAAGCGACTGCAAATAGAAGACCAAGAATACTATAAATGATGAGACTGATGGGATCGCGATGGGATAGAACTAAGTGACTGAGCCCAAAGATAAAAGAAGACAAGATCACATCCAAATAAAATTCCGACTTCGGAAAGAAGGTATTCATAAAATAACCCCTATAGATTGTCTCCTCAACAACAGGTACAATCGAAATGTTAAAGATTAAAAATATAAGACTTGATAGAGTCGTTTCTCTTCCGTTTGAGTAAAGTTCTGAAAGAAGATCTTGGAAAATAAAGCTATTGTCAATCAATCGAATATTCTGCATTCTAAATCCATTTAGAAAAGAATAGATAAGAAAGCAAGCCACTAAGAAAGCGAGATAAGACCACCGCCAACCCTTTTTCTCGAAGATAAAGAGCATCTTCTTCTTTTTCAACCACAAAACGAATAAAAAGAAAATAAGTAACACTTCTCCAACTAGGAAGATTATATAGCTGTCCATTCCTAAACCAAAGGTCCTAGCTAGAGTTATAGCTCCTAATGGCGTTAAATAAATGTACAGGAACATTAAAACCATACAGATTCCTAAATGTATTGTCTTTTTCATTCTTTCTCTCCTAATGGTAAACTCTCTATTAGGGCAATATAGAGGATATACTATTTATTGTTTTTCTTATTTATCTAGAGTATTCATGTTTATCCATGCTCTATTATCAAAATAGCTAGAACAAAATGTTCTAGCTTTTAAATTTTCTTAGTATTTTCTAAAGCGTTGGTAACGTTCTTCGATAAGTTGGTCGAGTGGTAGTTCTTGCAACCTATTTAGTTCTGCATGCAATTCATTTTTAACGCAACCTAGCAGTTCTTTACTTGACAGCCCTGCTTCTGAGATTACCTTGTCTACGATTCCCATTTCTAGGAGTTCATGTGAAGTGATTTTCATCAACTCCGCCGCTTCCATAGCACGACTTCCATCCTTCCAAAGGATAGAGGCAAATCCTTCCGGGCTAAGTACTGCGTAGATTGAGTTTTCTAACATCCAGACACGATTAGCTACGGCTAGAGCTAGAGCCCCACCAGATCCACCTTCACCGATAATAATCGCGATGATTGGAACCTTGAGGTCACTCATTTCCATCAGGTTTCGGGCAATTGCTTCACCTTGTCCACGTTCCTCGGCTCCAACACCTGGGTAAGCACCCGCCGTATTGATAAAAGTCACAACTGGTCGGCCAAACTTTTCTGCCTGTTTCATCAGGCGCAAGGCCTTACGATAGCCTTCTGGATGAGGTTGCCCAAAATTCCGTTTGAGGTTATCATGAAGACTTTTTCCCTTTTGGATACCAACGACAGTTACTGCTTGGTCACCTAACCAACCAATTCCACCGATGATCGCACCATCATCACGGAAAGAGCGATCTCCATGCAATTCGATAAACTCGTCAAAGATTCCATTGGCAAAATCAAGTGCGGTCAAGCGACTCTGCTCGCGTGCCTCTCTGACTATTTTTGCAATATTCATCCGCGACTTCCTCCATGCAATCTTACTAATTTAGCAATTGTTTCAGGCAATTCTCTCCGTTTAACAATTGCATCAACAAATCCATGTTCAAGTAGAAATTCTGCCTTTTGGAAGTCATCCGGCAAGGTCTCACGAACTGTATTTTCGATAACACGACGTCCAGCAAACCCAACCAAACTCTGTGGCTCCGCTAGGATAATATCACCTTCCATAGCAAAAGAAGCAGTCACCCCACCTGTTGTCGGATCGGTTAAGATAGTTAGGTAAAAAAGTCCTGCCTTGGAATGACGTTGAACTGCCGCAGAAATTTTAGCCATCTGCATCAAACTCATGATTCCTTCTTGCATACGGGCTCCACCAGAAGCTGTGAAGAGAACGACTGACAAGTTTTCTACCGTTGCATACTCAAACAAGCGCGTGATTTTTTCACCCACAACGGTTCCCATAGAAGCCATGATAAAATTTGAATCCATGATCCCAAGGGCAACTTTTTGTCCCTTGATACTAGCTGTACCAGTCAGTACTGCTTCATCCAAACCTGTCTTTTCACGCATAGTAGCCAATTTTTTCTGGTAGCCAGGAAAGTTTAATGGATCTTGAGTTTCAATACCCGTAAACATCTCCACAAAGCTGTCAGAATCAATCGTCAAATCCAAGCGTTCCTGAGCTGAAATACGGAAAGTATAGCTACAATGGGGACAAATTCGTTCGCTCCCAAGGTCCTTTTGATAAATGGTGTGTTTACAACCAGGACACTGGGAGAAGAGTTCATCCGGAACCTCAGGCTTGGCTTGTGGTTTCTGCCTTACGGAACGGTTAGGATTGATCCGAATATACTTATCCTTTTTACTAAATAGAGCCATAACTCCCCCTTTTAGTTCTCATACTGTTTGAAAGTCTATTCTTTTTCTTGGTATTTTGGCAAGAAAGTTTCCATCAAGAAGGAAGTATCGTAGTCACCAGCGATAACTCGGCGGTCTGAAATCAGATCCAACTGGAAGTCTGCATTGGTTTGCACTCCTTCAATATCAAGTTCATAAAGTGCCCGTTGCATCTTCATAAGAGCATCAAAACGATTCTCCCCATGAACAATGATTTTAGCAATCATACTATCATAGTAAGGGGGAATGGTATAACCTGGATAAACTGCTGAGTCCACGCGCAAGCCAACTCCACCACTTGGTAGATAGAGATTGGTAATTTTCCCTGGGCTTGGTGCAAAGTTAAATGCTGGATTTTCTGCATTGATCCGGCACTCGATAGCATGACCTCGTAAGACAATATCTTTTTGTTTGAAAGGTAAAGGTTGCCCGGCAGCAATGCGAATCTGCTCTTTCACGATATCAACACCTGAAACAAACTCTGTGACTGGGTGTTCAACTTGCACACGAGTATTCATTTCCATGAAGTAGAAATTGCCACTGGCTTCATCGAGAAGAAATTCAATCGTCCCTGCATTTTCATAGCCAACAGACTCTGCTGCACGAACCGCTGCAGCACCAATTTCATTACGAAGGGTTTTGCCAATCGCAATGGACGGGCTTTCTTCTAAGACCTTTTGGTTATTCCGTTGGAGCGAACAGTCCCGTTCACCAAGATGGACAACATGACCCTCTTGGTCCGCAAGAATCTGAACTTCGATATGACGAGCTGGATAAATCACACGCTCAAGATACATAGCGCCATTTCCAAAATTGGCCTTGGCTTCACTGGATGCTGTTTCAAAGGCTGCGACCAAGTCTTCTGCCTTTTCAACCTTACGAATCCCTTTTCCACCACCACCTGCCGATGCCTTAAGCATGACTGGATAGCCAATTTTTTCTGCAACTGCAAGTGCCTCTTCAGCCGTGTGAACTTCACCATCAGACCCTGGGATAACTGGAACCCCAGCCTTGATCATTTGCTCACGCGCATTGATCTTATCTCCCATGGTATCCATTACAGCCCCAGAAGGGCCGATAAACTTAATCCCCACTTCATCACACATCGTGGCAAACTTGGAGTTTTCGCTAAGAAAACCAAAACCTGGGTGGATGGCTTCTGCTTCTGTCAAGACTGCAGCAGACAAAATCGCATTGATATTGAGATAAGATTCTGTCGCCTTACCGGGTCCGATACAGATAGCTTCATCCGCTAGGAGTGTGTGAAGAGCTTCCTTATCAGCTGTTGAATAGACTGCAACGGTCGCAATGCCCAATTCACGCGCAGCTCGGATAATGCGAACCGCAATCTCACCACGGTTGGCAATCAAAATTTTACGAAACATGGAGAACCTCCTTAGTTTCCAATTGCAAAGGTAAGAGTACCACTCGCCGCAAGCTTGCCATCCACTTCAGCCTTTGCTTCAACCACAGCAATCGTACCACGACGTTTGACAAAAGTAGCCGTCATGACTAATTGATCACCTGGTACAACTTGCTTCTTAAACTTAACCTTGTCCATGCCAGCATAGAAGACCAGTTTCCCTTTATTTTCAGGCTTGGACAATTCCAAGACACCAGCAGTCTGTGCCAAGGCTTCCATGATAAGAACACCTGGCATAACTGGGTATTGTGGAAAATGACCATTAAAGAAAGGTTCGTTGATGGTCACATTTTTAATGGCAACAATGGTATCCTCGCTCACTTCCAAGACACGATCCACTAGGAGCATGGGGTAGCGATGGGGTAGAGCTTCTTTGATTCCTTGAATATCGATCATTTGATACGTACCAATCCTTTACCGAACTCAACCATTTCTTCATTTGAAACGAGAATTTCTGTCACCACACCATCCTTAGGTGCAGGGATTTCATTCATGACTTTCATGGCTTCGATGATCACCAAAGTCTGACCTTTTTTAACACTGTCTCCGACTGTGACAAAGGCAGGTTTATCTGGTCCAGCAGCCAAGTAAGCCACCCCTACAAGTGGACTCTCAACGACATCACCCTCTGGAGCAACCGTCGTTTCAGCTGGTGCTGGAGCTTCTTCCACTGCACTCTCTACTGGAGTTGAAGGGGCAGAAACTACTGGATTTGCAGCTACTGTAGTTGGCACTGGAGCAACTTGAGCTGGTGCTTCAGAAGCCATTCTTGCTTCATTCTTACTAAACTGCAATTCATCCGTTCCATTTTTATAAGAAAATTCTCTCAAACTTGATTGGTCAAATTGCGCCATCAAGTCCTTGATCTCATTTAAATTCATAATTATTTATTCTCCCAACGTTTGAAAGCAAGAACCGCATTGTGTCCACCAAAACCAAAAGTGTTTGAAATAGCATAAGGGATTTCTTGCTCCAAGCCTTGTCCATAAACGACATTCGCTTCGATATAGTCTGATAACTCGCTTGTTCCAGCTGTCATTGGTACATAGTTATGACGCATAGCTTCGATGGTAGCGATGGCTTCTACTGCCCCTGCAGCACCAAGCAAGTGTCCTGTAAAGGACTTGGTTGAAGATACAGGAACTTCTTTACCAAGAACAGCTACGATTGCGCCACTTTCTCCTTTTTCATTAGCAGGAGTTGAAGTTCCGTGGGCATTGACGTAAGCCACTTGCTCTGGAGAAATTTCGGCTTCTTCCAAAGCTAACTTCATAGCCTTAATCGCACCTTGACCTTCTGGATGAGGTGAAGTCATATGGTAAGCGTCACAGGTATTACCATAGCCAACTACTTCAGCCAAGATAGTTGCACCACGTTTTTCAGCATGTTCAAGGCTTTCAAGAACCAACATTCCTGAACCTTCTCCCATCACAAATCCGTTACGATCTTTGTCAAATGGGATAGAAGCACGAGTTGGATCCTCTGTAGTTGATAGGGCGGTCAAAGCTTGGAAACCAGCGATAGCAAAAGGAGTGATAGATGATTCTGATCCACCAACTAACATGACATCTTGGAAACCAAACTTGATTGAACGGAAGGCATCTCCGATGGCATCATTTGATGAGGCGCAGGCTGTATTGATTGATTTACAGATGCCGTTTGCTCCGAAGCGCATGGCAACATTTCCTGATGCCATATTTGGCAAGGCTTTTGGAAGTGTCATTGGTTTAACACGTTTTGGACCTTTTTCATGAAGACGGATAACCTGATCTTCGATTTCTTTAATTCCCCCAATACCAGAAGCCACGATGACACCAAAGCGATCTTTATCGATTGCTTCTACATCAAGATTTGCATTTGTCACCGCTTCTTGAGCCGCATACAAGGCATACAAAGAATAGTTGTCAAAACGGTTAGTATCTTTTTTTACAAAGTATTTATCAAATGGGAAATCTTGGACTTCTGCTGCATTGTGCACAGCAAATTCGCTGTGGTCAAATTTAGTGATTTCTCCAATTCCAATTTTTCCAGTTTGCAAACTGTTCCAAAATTCTTCTGGAGTGTTTCCGATAGGAGAGGTCAATCCGTAACCTGTTACTACAACTCGATTTAGTTTCATCTGTCTTACCTATATCTTTCCTTATTTTTTACATGCTAAGTCCGCCATCAACAGCGAGAACTTGTCCAGTCAAATAATCCTGTCCGGCCAGGAACACTGTAGCATCTGCGATATGATCTGCTTGACCAAACTGTTTCATTGGGATTTGTGCCAATGTCGCTTCCTTGACCTTATCAGACAAAACAGCCGTCATATCTGACTCGATCATTCCTGGTGCAAGAGCATTTACGCGAACATTACGATTGGCAACTTCACGTGCAACTGACTTGGTAAAACCAATCAAACCTGCTTTAGAAGCTGCATAGTTGGCTTGTCCGATATTTCCCATCAAACCAACCACACTAGACATGTTGATGATCGCACCTTCACGTGCCTTAATCATCTGTTTCAAGACTGCTTGCGTCATGTTGAAGGCACCTGTCAAGTTGATCTTAATCACTTTTTCAAAGTCTTCTTCAGTCATCTTGAGCATAAGCGTATCTTGAGTGATCCCAGCATTGTTGACCAAGACATCAACAGAACCGAGTTCTGCAATCGCTTGATCTACCATACGCTTGGCATCTGCAAAGTCTGAAACATCACCTGAGATCGGTACTACTTTGACACCGTAGTTTGAAAACTCAGCCAGCAATTCTTCTGAGATTGCTCCACGACTATTCAAAACTACATTAGCGCCTAGTTGAGCAAATTTGTGAGCAATGGCAAGTCCGATACCACGACTTGAACCTGTTACAAAGACATTTTTGTTTGTAAGTTGCATTCTATTTCTCCTATTTCCTGTTGTATTTTGTGGGAGAAGGAATCATTAGTTTCCTAACAAAGCATCCAAGCTTGCTTGGTCTTCAACGTTAGCTAGCTGAGCTGTTTTATCGATTTTTTTGACAAAGCCTGATAGGACCTTGCCAGGACCAATTTCAATAAAGTTGGTTACCCCAGCATCCTGCATCACAGCAATACTTTCATAAAAACGAACAGGTTCTTTGACCTGACGCGTCAAAAGCTCTTGGATTTGATCTTTTTCCATAACAGCAGCTTCCGTATTGCCGACTAGTGGGCAAGTAAAATCAGCGAAACTCACTCCCTCAAGAGCTCCAGCTAGTTGCTGACTGGCTGGCTCAAGAAGGGCTGTATGGAAAGGACCCGATACATTTAAAGGAATCAATCGTTTTGCTCCTGCTTCCTGCAAGAGTTCAACTGCTCGGTCAACTGCAGCCACCTCACCACCGATAACGATTTGGCTTGGGGTGTTGTAGTTAGCTGGAGTTACTACTCCAACTTTAGAGGCTGTTTCACAAGCTTCCTCAATCACTTCAACTGGAGTATTAAGAACGGCAACCATCTTCCCAGAGCCTGCAGGTGCAGCTTCTTCCATATAAGCACCACGTTTAGCAACCAAGGCAACTGCATCCTCAAAGTCCAAGGCACCACTTGCTACAAGAGCAGAATATTCCCCAAGAGACAGTCCTGCCACCATATCCGGCTGGTAGCCCTTTTCTTTCAATAGTCGGTAAATAGAAACCGAAGTCGCTAAAATAGCTGGCTGCGTATAACGAGTCTGGTTTAACTTGGTTTCTTCCTTATCAATCAAGTCACGTAGGTCATAACCCAAAACCTGACTGGCTTGGTCAATGGTTTCCTTGACGATAGGGTAGCGATCATAGAGATCACGCCCCATTCCTAGATACTGAGCACCTTGACCGGCAAATAGAAAGGCTGTTTTAGTCATTTCTTACAACTCCTGCCCAACGAGAGGCTTCTTCTTGAATTTTCTTGGCTGCGCCATAGTATAGATCTTTTAGGATTTCTTCGACAGTTTCCTCTTTAGAAACCAAACCAGCGATCTGACCTGCCATGACGGATCCACCTTCTACATCTCCATGAACAACGGCTTTAGCAAGAGCACCAGCTCCCATTTGTTCAAAGATTTCTAAATCTGGATTTTCTTGTTTAAAGGCATCTTTTTCAGCCTGCTCAAAGTCACGTGTCAATTGGTTTTTAATGGCACGAACAGCATGTCCAAAGTGTTGAGCGGAAATAGTTGTATCGATATCACGCGCTTTTAAGATTTTTTCCTTGTATTTTGGATGAGCGTTAGATTCCTTAGCTACTACGAAACGCGTACCAACTTGAACGGCCTCAGCACCAAGCATAAAGCCTGCAGCGACACCTTCACCGTCGGCAATTCCTCCAGCTGCGATAACCGGAATTGAAACAGCTGCAGCAACTTGGCGAACCAAGGTCATGGTTGTTAATTTACCAATATGTCCACCGGCTTCCATTCCCTCTGCAATAACTGCATCTGCACCAATTTTTTCCATGCGTTTTGCCAAAGCAACACTTGGAACAACAGGGATAACTGTAATTCCTGCATCATGGAAACGAGTCATGTATTTACTTGGATTTCCTGCACCAGTTGTAACCACCTTGACTCCTTCTTCAATCACGAGATCAACGATGTCTTCTACAAAAGGTGACAAGAGCATGATGTTGACACCAAAAGGTTTGTCCGTAAGTGATTTGATTTTATCGATATTAGCCTTTACGACCTCTTTAGGTGCATTCCCACCACCAATGATCCCTAGACCACCAGCTTTTGATACTGCACCAGCCAAGTCACCGTCTGCAACCCAGGCCATTCCTCCTTGAAAAATAGGATAATCAATGTTCAATAATTCTGTAATACGTGTTTTCATAGTGCCTCCATCATTCCTTGCTTACGTAATAGTTCGATGAGTTTATCATTTGAGTTTCAAACTATTACCTAAACAAGAGGGAGTGGGTCTCCCCAACTCCTTCTAGTAATATGTTAATTATTTTGTTTGCTCTTCAACGTAGGCAACCAAGTCACCAACTGTTTTCAAATTATCTTCTGCTTCGATTTGGATATCGAAAGCATCTTCGATTTCAGAGATTACTTGGAACAAGTCCAATGAATCTGCATCCAAATCATCAAAAGTTGATTCAAGTGTTACTTCTGATGCGTCTTTCCCAAGTTCTTCAACGATAATTTCTTGTACTTTTTCAAATACTGCCATGATAGGACTCCTTTAAAATATAAAAAATTTATAACTATGTGTTTACCACATGATTACCTAGATTGTAAGAATGAGTGTGCCCCATGTCAAACCTCCACCGAAGCCTGATAGGAGAATCGTCTGGCTACCATCTAAACGAATCATACCATTCTCCACACACTCTGAGAGCAAAATCGGGATACTTGCTGCACTGGTATTTCCATACTCCATCATATTGGCAGGAAGTTTGTCTCGGTCAACACCGATCTTCTTAGCCATCTTATCCAAAATGCGGATATTTGCCTGATGAAGCAGGAGATAATCCAATTCCGATGCTGCGATTGGACCATTTTCAATGGTTTCTTTGATCGACCTAGCAACATCACGATTTGCAAAATCAAAAACTGCTCGTCCATCCATTTTCAAAAAAGCAGGAACTACTTCTTGTTCCGAGAAAGGAGAAGCCAAAGCCGTTTGACCATAAGTCAAACACTCGCTCCGAGAGCCATCTGTATAGAGACTTTCCACAAGGAAGTGACGTGTTTCGCTCGCTTCCAAGAGAACCCCACCAGCTCCATCTCCAAAGAGAACAGCTGTCGAACGATCTGACCAATCAACTGCCTTGGACAAGGTCTCAGCCCCGATAACAATCCCTTTTTTGAACTGTCCAGAACTTAAAAACTTTTCTGCAGTTGAGAGAGCAAATACAAAGCCACTGCAAGCTGCTGTCAGATCAAAGGCGAAAGCTCTATGCGCTCCGATATTTGCCTGAACTCGAGCTGCTGTGGAAGGCATCATCGAGTCTGGAGTAATCGTCGCTACAATAATAAAATCAATCTGATCCGCTGTTAAGCTCCCTTTAGCCAACAAGCTCTTAGCTACTTCTGTCGCCAAATCACTTGTAGACTCTGTTTTTGAGATATGTCTTTGTTTAATTCCTGTCCGACTTGAAATCCACTCATCGTTTGTGTCCATTATTTGGGCTAAGTCATGATTAGTGACCACTTGCTCTGGAACATAATGAGCAACCTGGCTTATTTTTGCAAAAGCCATTATTTCAAATCCTCCAAAAATTGATAAAGGTTCGTTAAGCCTCTGCCCATGACTTCTTTTTCCTCAGGGCTCATGCCATCGATGATTTTTTCGACCATAGCCTTGTGGAATCGTTTATGAAGACGGTGAACCAAACGACCTTGCTTTGTCAAATGCAGATACACTACACGTCTATCCTGATCAGAACGAATACGCTCAATATAACCTTTTCTTTCCAGGTTATTCAAGCTAGTTGTAACCGTTCCAAGAGTTACCATCAGTTCCTTTGAAACCTTGCTTGGTGTTGCCTCCGGGAACTTCCCAATCACATCAATCGTGTGCATTTCTTTGATGGAGATGTCTTTGAATCGACTACCTCGTAAGCTAACCTCCTCGATCACAAGGACATTATTAAAAATAGATGTTAGATAATCATTTACTTGTTGGTAGTCCAAATCGTTTCCCTCCCTCTAAAAAACTTTCACAATCAAAGCATTTGATAGAAAAAGTATAACAAACTTCAAAAAATTATGCAAGTATTTTTTTATTTTCCTGAAAATTTTGGTCTTCTTCTTTCAGAATGCGCTCGAACTCCTTCTTTAAAATCTTCAGTTAAAGATAACGATTCTTGTAATTTCAATTCTAATTCAGCATAATTCTGCCAATCCTTAAATTGACTTTCCCAAACTAACTTTTTAATCGCTGCGTATGAGTTTGCTGAACCTCTTCTTAATTTTTTCAGAACTTGTTCTCTTGTTTTTTCTAATTTGTCAACTTCACAAACACGGTATACCACGCCCCATTCTAGCGCTTTTTCAGCAGTCAAAGCTTCACCTGTCATAGCAAGTTGTGCAGCCCGTGTTACCCCGATACTACGACTCAAGAGATGAATCCCACCAGCGTCTGGCGCCAATCCAACTCCAACAAAGGCTTGAATGAATTTTGCCTTGTCAGTCGCTAAACAGAAATCAACTGCTACTGCCATATTTGCTGCAGCACCAGCGACCGCTCCATCTACCTCCATCAAAACAGGTTTTGGAATTTGCTTGATTTTAAAAGAAATTGTATTGACTAATTCTGCAATCTTATTCAAAGATGGGATATCATCTTCGTCCACTGCGCGTTTCATCTCAACCAAGTCTCCTCCAACTGAAAAGACCTTCCCATTCGCATTAATCAAGATGAACTGCACAGCTTGATCCTGCTCTGCTAGGGTCAAAGCTTCTAAAATTTCCTCACACATTGGGATATGGAAACCATTTGCCACTTCGGGACGATTCAAAGTGATGATAGCAAGATCATCTACGATCTGATATAAGATATGATTCATAGCTTCTCCTTTTCTTTTATAAGGCAATAAAATTGTTTTTATCATCAAAGTATACCTTTTTTTGGATAAAGAGGCAAGGAAAAACTAAAGGAAAGTGTCTCAGCTGATTATTTACCCATCATTTATGAGTCTGAGTAAAATTTGACTCTCTTACTTTTAAACTGTTATCGCTTTTCAAAATAAGTTAGTGTTTTCTTCTATTATAATAGGAAGTTATTTTCTTCATTGAAAAATGCCCCTCTTTCTGCTATAATCGTATAAAATACTTACTTGAGGAGTCCTTATGAAGGTTGTAAAATTTGGCGGAAGCTCGCTTGCCTCTGCTGGTCAGTTAGAAAAAGTTTTAAACATCGTTAAAAGTGATAAAGAACGCCGTTTTGTAGTCGTTTCTGCACCCGGCAAACGCAATGCTGAAGATACCAAGGTGACCGATGCCTTGATCAAATACTATCGTGACTATGTGGCTGGAAATGACATCAGTGCTAGCCAAAGCTGGATCATTGACCGTTATGCCGCTATGGTTAGTGAACTAGGGTTAAAACCTGCTGTTTTAGAAAAAATCTCTAAAAGTATTCGGGCCTTGGCAACTCTTCCTATAGAGGACAATGAATTTCTCTATGATACCTTCCTAGCGGCTGGAGAAAATAACAATGCCAAATTGATTGCAGCCTACTTTAACCAAAACGGCATCGATGCACGCTATGTTCACCCAAGAGAAGCTGGGATTGTTGTCACAAGTGAACCAGGAAACGCACGCATCATTCCATCTAGTTATGACAAGATTGAAGGCTTGGCTGATAGCAACGAAGTCCTTGTCATCCCTGGTTTCTTTGGTGTGACTAAGGAAAATCAAATCTGTACTTTTTCACGTGGAGGTTCAGATATTACAGGTTCTATCATTGCAGCAGGTGTTAAGGCTGATCTCTATGAGAACTTTACAGACGTAGATGGTATCTTTGCTGCCCATCCTGGTATTATCCACCAACCACACTCCATTCCTGAATTAACCTACCGTGAAATGCGTGAGTTGGCTTACGCTGGATTTTCAGTTCTTCATGACGAAGCCCTTCTACCCGCTTACCGCGGAAAAATTCCTCTTGTCATCAAGAATACCAACAACCCTGACCACCCAGGAACACGCATTGTTTTAGAACACAGTAGTGATAAATTCCCAGTAGTAGGAATTGCGGGTGACTCAGGATTCGTCAGCATCAACATGTCAAAATACCTCATGAACCGTGAAGTCGGGTTTGGTCGCAAGGTTCTGCAAATCCTTGAGGATCTCAATATCGGTTGGGAACACATGCCTACAGGTATCGACGATCTTTCAATCATCCTCCGCTCCCGTGAATTGACTCCTATCAAAGAAGAAGAAATTCTACGTCAACTCGTTCAAAAAGCTAAAGTGGACCATGCTGAAATCGAACACGACCTTTCAATCATTATGATTGTCGGAGAAAAGATGAAGAGCCATATCGGGGTAACTGCTACTGCAACACGTGCTCTATCTGAAAACAAGATCAACATCCAGATGATGTCCCAAGGCTCAAGTGAAGTTTCCATCATGTTTGTTGTCAATAAAGAGCAAGAAAAGGCAGCTATCAAGGCTCTCTATCATGCCTTTTTCGATGAAAGTAAGGAAGATTAATCATGGCCCAATCACTCAATCAAGTCATTGACCTCCAAACTACTGGGACATCTTACCTCTCTATCTCTGGAAAAGTTGGAAAATTTCTAGTTGGGGATCAAGCCTTAGAGTTTTATCCTGATGTCAATGTCGAACAATATATCCAAATCCCCTGGTCCAGCATTCAGCAAATCGGAGCCAACGTAAGTGGTCGCAAGATCAGCCGCCACTTTGAAGTCTTCACTGATCAAGGAAAATTTCTCTTTGCTTCAAAAGACTCTGGAGCTATCCTCAAAATCGCTCGGGAAAAATTAGGAAACGACAAGGTCGTGAAACTTCCGACTCTACTCCAGACCATTGGTCAAAAACTTAAAAATCTATTTGCAAAAAAGTAGAAACTTTAGTATAATCATAGCAACGGATAAGTAGGTTATCCTCTTCTTTCAGAAAGTCTGCGGGTGTTGCGAGCAGATAGGAGGGATAGGTGAAATTCTACCGTTGTTCACAATTAAATACAGAATCAAGTGCACACCTGTGAAGTTGGATGGAACCGTGGCCCTGCCACTCCAACACTTTGTCAGGTGTGCTTTTTTTCATAAAGGAGTTCTTATGTTAGATATTAAACGTATTCGTACAGATTTTGATGCTGTCGCTGAAAAATTAGCTACACGTGGTGTAGATGCTGCTATCTTAAATGAGATGAAAGAAATCGATGCTAAACGTCGTGACATCTTGGTCAAGGTTGAAACTTTAAAAGCAGAACGTAACACAGTTTCAGCTGAGATTGCCCAAGCTAAGCGCAACAAGGAAAATGCCGATGACAAGATTGCTGCGATGCAAACCCTATCTGCTGAAGTCAAAGCCTTGGATGCTGAATTGGCGGACATCGATGCTAAATTAACAGAATTTACCACTACTCTTCCAAACATCCCTGCCGACAGCGTTCCTGTTGGAGCTGATGAAGATGACAATGTGGAAGTCCGTCGTTGGGGGACTCCACGTGAGTTTGACTTCGAGCCAAAAGCTCACTGGGATCTTGGTGAAGACCTTGGTATCCTTGACTGGGAACGTGGCGGTAAGGTAACAGGAGCTCGTTTCCTCTTCTATAAAGGACTTGGGGCTCGTTTGGAACGTGCTATCTACAATTTCATGTTGGATGAGCATGGTAAAGAAGGCTATACGGAAGTTATCACACCTTACATTGTTAACCATGACTCTATGTTTGGTACTGGTCAATATCCAAAATTCAAGGAAGATACTTTTGAATTGAAAGACACTAATTATGTCCTCATTCCTACAGCCGAAGTGCCTTTGACAAATTACTACCGTGATGAAATCCTTGACGGTAAAGACCTACCAATCTACTTTACCGCTATGAGCCCTTCATTCCGTTCTGAGGCTGGTTCAGCTGGTCGTGATACACGTGGTTTGATTCGTCTACACCAATTCCACAAGGTTGAAATGGTCAAATTTGCCAAACCAGAAGAATCATACGAAGAATTGGAAAAAATGACAGCCAACGCTGAAAATATTCTTCAAAAACTCAACCTTCCATACCGTGTGGTGGCCCTCTCTACTGGGGACATGGGCTTCTCAGCTGCCAAGACTTACGACTTGGAAGTTTGGATTCCAGCCCAAAATACCTATCGTGAAATCTCAAGCTGTTCAAATACAGAAGATTTCCAAGCCCGTCGTGCTCAAATCCGTTACCGTGATGAAGCGGATGGCAAGGTGAAACTCCTTCACACCTTGAATGGTTCTGGACTTGCAGTTGGACGTACAGTGGCTGCCATTCTTGAAAACTACCAAAATGAAGATGGTTCTGTAACTATTCCAGAAGCACTTCGTCCATATATGGGTGGATCTGAAGTTATCAAACCATAAAAAAATAAGGCCTAGCTATTTCTAGCTAGACCTTTTTTCGTAACCAAATCAGATAAGCACCCAAGACAAAGAATAAAATAGTGAGGCAAATAACGGTTTCAGCCAATACCAGATAATCCAGAAATGGAAGTTTCAAAATTCCCTGAGCCATCTTGAGCGAAGTAGCTGTGATAATGGTTGGGAAGGTTAGGGCTGAGAAGGCTGGTTGAAATCCTTGTTTTAAAATATTGGGCAGGCGAGTTAAAACAAAGAAAAAGAAGGACTGAGATGCCAAAATCATGACGATCAAGAGCCAAGTCGGTAGGCTTGCTCCTCCAACTCGAACTAGGGAAGCCAAGAGTAGAGAAAAGGGAGCACAGTAGATTCCTTCCTGTCCAAGCAAGGCCACTGGGAGTGGATCTTTCTTTAAATCCCTATAAATAAGGGGATAGAGATAGAAGGTCAAGACAAAACCAAAACTCAAGGTCGCATAGGCAATCTCGATAATGCCTACCAGAGGATAGGTCAAGGCAGCTACTGCTATCCCCACATAGAGCACCGTCCAGCTAGGAGTCGCATTGACCCTCCGACCCGGACAGGCAAATTTGATGGTGAAAGTAGCAATCAAAACCAAATCCAAGAGAAATGAAAACCACCAGATTCCTTGTGCTACCAAAGGAAGAGCAGGGAATACGCGAAAGACATAGGTCGCTAAAATCATCCCAGCCATGGGAAAGGTGGCCATCCCAGATAAAAGAGGGGGCTTGGTCAATTCTTTCTTGGTTTCTTCCCAATTAAAAAGATGAAGAATCAGAAAGAAAATCCACAAAACTAAACCAGTCAGACTCAATAAATGCGACAGAACAGGCAAAGTATCTGCAATCAGATTTCCTGCACCTGCTAAACCTAATAAACAGCCAGAGAATACTAAGGGGAGCTTTTTCATCCGAGCCTCCAATAATCATGTTATTATTAGTATAGCATAAAAGCGCTTAAAATAGCATAGAAAAATGAAGACTGAGCAATCCAGTCTTCATTTTTTCTTTCTGATTCGAACTAGGCATAAGGTTGTAATTCTGGGTTAATAGGCGTATTGGCTAGATTGTTGGCATAGTTGCAAAGGCTAGCAAGACTAACACCGAGAACCACATCCAAGGCATTTTGTTGCGTGTAGCCAGCTTCTAAAAATTCACTAAGGGCTTCATCTCCTACACGCCCTTTGGTATTGATGACCGCCAAGGTAAACTTAGCTAGGGTGTCCAATTTAGGATCTGTTTCAATCGGAGTGCGGTTGCGAAGGGCTTGGAGAAGATCATCATTCATCTGGATTTGTTTGATTGAAAAAGCAGTATGACCTGCGACGCAGAAAGCACAACCATTGGTTACGGCAGCTGTGATTTGCACTACTTCGCGTTCCACTGGTGTCAGGCTATTGCGACGGTTGATGGCTCCGACAGTTCGGTAGGCTTCAAGCGCGGTAGGAGCGTTGGCCAAGAGACCGATTAGGTTGGGAATATAGCCATTGTTATCTTTTTGTACTGTTTCAAGAACTTCTTTCACTTCTGCTGGTGCTGATTCTACTGTGTGGATGGTAAATGTTGTCATAAGAAACCTCTTTTCATTTTATTGTCATTTAGTCTATCATAGAATTTCCCCCTTGGAAAATATATATTTTCAATCGCCTTGATAAGAAATGTCTATGAAATGAAAAAATCACACCAAAAGTGTGATTGGGTTAGTGTTTAAAATACTTTTTAGTCTCAGCAATAACGACTGGTGACAAGACTAAGAGGGCAATCAAGTTTGGTAGAGCCATCAAGGCATTGACGATGTCTGCGATAATCCAGACCATGTCCAACTCGATAAAACCTCCCAACAAGACCATGAGCACAAAGACTACACGATAGAGCCAGATAAAGCGGACACCAAAGAGAAACTCAAAACAGCGCTCTCCGTAATAGTTCCAACCGAGAATCGTCGTAAAGGCAAAGAGTACAAGGAAGATGGTCAAGAGGGCAGGTCCAAAATGTGAAAAAACTGTTGAGAAGGCTGACTGGGTCAAGGCAACTCCATTCAAATCACCACTCCAAACTCCAGTTACCAAGATTGTTAAACCAGTCAACGTACATATAATGAGGGTATCAATAAAGGTTCCTGTCATGGAAATCAAGCCTTGCTCGACAGGCTCATTAGTCTTAGCTGCAGCCGCCGCAATGGGAGCAGAACCAAGACCAGATTCGTTAGAGAAGACTCCCCGCGCTACACCATTTTGGATAGCCATCCGAATACTAGCACCTGCAAAACCACCTACCGCAGCAGCTGGACTAAAGGCTGAAGTAAAGATGAGTGCAAGCGTAGCTGGGATTTTCTCGATATTAAAGAGAATAACTGTAAGAGTTCCCAGAATATAGACAATAGCCATAAATGGAACAACTGCTGTCGAAACTTTTGATATGGATTTGAGTCCACCAAAGACTGCAATCGCGACAAAAACAGACAAAACGAGAGCTGTGATAGCTGGATCAATTTGAGCTGTATTTTGGATAGATTCTGTAATCGAATTAACTTGGGTAAAGGTACCAATCCCCAGAAGGGCCACCAATACACCAGATAGAGCAAAGAAGATTGCAAGGGGACGCCACTTTTCTCCCATTCCCAAAAGAATGTAGTGCATGGGTCCTCCAGCTACAGCTTCATTTGCATCCTTGGTGCGGTACTTGATAGCCAGCAAGCCTTCAGCATACTTGGTTGCCATCCCAAAGAAGGCTGCCATCCACATCCAAAAGAGAGCACCTGGCCCACCAACCTTAATGGCTGTCGCAACTCCGATGATATTTCCCGTTCCAACAGTAGCTGCAAGGGCTGTACAGAGAGCAGCAAAGCTCGATACATCGCCATGTCCCTTGTCCTTGGTAAAAATCAACTGAAAGGCCTTGGGGAGACGAGCTAGCTGTAAAATTCCTAGTCGGATGGTCAGATAGATACCCGTTCCGACCAATAAGATTAAGAGGGGAGGTCCCCAAACGAAAGCATCAAGCGCTTTTAGCAATTCTAACATGTCCTACTCCTATCTTTTCAACCCCAAAAGAAAGAGCACATGCAAGATACATGTACTCTGGAATGCCTAGATAAATGCCAAAAAGCGGGCTATCTTAGCTCTGTCCTTTTACCTGAGAGTTTGAGCAGTTGCCTGCCTTGCCCCTTCGGTGCCTTTACGGTCTCTCCAGAGTTCCGTCCATTTACAGTCATGGAAAACAAACCTTTCTCCACTTCTATTAAACTTCATTCGGTGTTGGTATTTAATTTTTTCTTATTTTACAAGAAAAGTTAGCTTTTGTCAATATATTATTTGAAAAAAGATGGATTTTCACTTCTTTTTCAAAAAAGAGAAGCACTCTTTTTTTCTAACCTTTAAAGGTCACAATGGTTGCACCACTGCCCCCAGCATTCTGAGGAGCATAGCCGAAACTCTTGACATGCTTGTTTCTTTGCAGGTATTTGGTAACTCCTTCACGGATGACACCTGTTCCGATACCATGAATGATGTCTACCTGAGCCATGTTATTAAGCAAGGCTTGGTCAATAAAGGCGTCCAGCTCATTCATGGCTTCTTCATAACGTTTGCCTCGGAGATCCAGTCTTGCTTGCGGACCACGTCCAGAAGCACGTTTCACGACATTGACTTGCTTTTTCTTGACTGGGGCTTCTTGTTGAGTCTGAACAAGATCAAATTCTTTCTCTTCCAAGGTCATCTTGATCAAACCGACTTGGGCTTCCCAACGGCCGTCCTTAAGTTGATTGGTCAAGGTTCCACGCTGACCATAACTGATAACCACGATATCATCCCCCACCCTCGGAGCTTGTTTTTTCTTGGCTTTTTGAAGAACCTTGTTTTTAGACAAGTCGACTTTTTCGGGAGCCAATTTTTTCAGCTCTGCCTTGGCTTCAATGATTTCATGGGGTTTGAGTTGAGACTTACTGTGGAGGTTCTTAAGAATCTGGTCACTCTCACTTAGAGCGAGTTCCACAATCTCAGCAGCTTGTTCACGCGCCTTGTTAAGCTCTGTTTCCTTCTCGCGATTGAGTTCGTTGTAGAGTTTTTTGAGTGCTCGGTTCATCTTGAGGTTTTCTTGCTCCACCTCACGGATATTGTCCAAGCGTTTACGGCTTTCAAGCGTTTGCTCTTCCAATTGTTCAATGATTCGGTTGACATCATTATCTTGGTTGACCTGCTGGCTGGCATCCCCGACAATGACATCTGACAAGCCAAGGCGTTTAGCAATTTCAAAGGCATTGCTTCGGCCAGGAACTCCCTGCATAAAGCGATAGGTCGGACGCAGAGTGGCTGTATCAAACTCCATGCTGGCATTTTGCACAAAGGCTGTCTCAATACCGTAGGCCTTGAGTTCTGGATAGTGGGTCGTCGCCATGGTCTTAACCTGACGTAAACGAAGATCCTCCAAAATAGCCATGGCAAGGGCAGCACCTTCCTGCGGATCGGTTCCTGCCCCAAGCTCATCTAGTAATAAGAGCGAGTGCTGGTTGACCTTACTAAGAATATCTACGATATTGGTCATGTGGCTGGAGAAGGTAGATAAACTTTGTTCAATAGACTGCTCATCTCCAATATCTGCGAAGATTTCTTCGAAAATACCGACACGGCTCCCCTTATCAGCTAAAATGGGCAAGCCTGACTGGGCCATAAGTTGCGTCAAGCCCAGAGTTTTGAGCATGATGGTCTTCCCACCAGTATTGGGACCTGTAATGACAATGGCCGTTAATTCCTTACCAAAGTGTACATCGTTTGCGACAGCATTTTTGACCAAAGGATGGCGAACATGAAGAAGTTGAATCTCTTGGTTCTCTGAAAGTTGAGGAACAACTGCTTGTCTTTCTTGGATGAAACGCACCTTAGCACGAATCAGATCCAGATGGCCGATAATCCAAGCGTCATTAGCAATCTCAGCAGCATGAGGGCGGACCCGTTCTGAGAGCTCCTGCAGGATGCGAATCATCTCATAGCGTTCATCAGCTCGCAGGCTGGCAATTTCTTCGCTCAGCTTGACCACCTCACGTGGCTCGATATAGACCGTGTTTCCACTGGCAGAGATGTCCTGGACAACACCTGCAATCTTATTGCGATAGGTGTTCTTGACTGGTAAAACCTGACGGCCATTTCTGCTAGCGATTATGCCTTCCGTCAACATCTGAGCTTTTTGCTTGAGCAAGTCTTGCAAGACATCTCGGACCTGACTCTCGCTATCATGAATTTTTCGACGAATGCGTGCTAGTTCTTCGCTGGCAAAATTCTCGATAAATCCTGCGTCATTTAGGGCTTGGAGACTCCCTTGCAAGTGTGGAAAATCATGCAGTTTTTCAAACCATCTCGCCAACTGTGCCAAGCGTACGTTTTCGAGATTGGCATAAAAACTTTGCAACTCTCTGCTAGCCAGCAAGACCCGTTTGATGAGTAAAAATTCCTCGATATTGAGGTCCGCCCCCATCTCCAGACGCTTGCAAACCGCTGATATCTCACGCGTCGCTAGGATGGTAAAGTGAGGCTGCTCCACAAATAGGGCTTGCATTTCCTCCATCTCTGTAAAGGCTTGTTTGATCTTATCCACCTTGGCAGTTGGAGCCAAGCCTCTTAGCTCCTCTAGGCCTTGTTCTGTCAGGAGATGAGCTTCAAACAAGGCCTTGATTTTATTAAATTCTAAAGTTTCTAGTATTTTTGTATTCATATTTTTTCCTTGTATGCTTGTTTACAAGATTATAGCGAATAGAGGTTTGACCTAGTTCTCCAATCTGTAAACAAAGGGCTAGGAAAAATCCCGCCCTTTTTATCCGATTAAATTTGTCACCCAGAGTTGTTTGATAAGGTTTGTCGTAAAAGGGACACTTTGGATGATATGTTTGGCTACTGTACTTTTTTCGAGTGAATTTTGAATGACTGCCAGAGGCACTGTTGCAAGAATGGTTAGAGCCATTTGCAAGACAAATAAAGTTACCAATAGAGACAAAAGGCCAGCTCCCATACGCAACCATTTGACATCGAGCTTTTTAGTTGGAATCAAGTGTAGGAACAAACCGATAAATCGTCCGATACTGTAACAAATTCCGAAAACTAGAAGGTAGGCGAGACCCGCATAAAAGACCTTGTCTAGGTGAAACAGCTGGTCTGAAGGGAAGAAAAAGGTGCCCTGTCCTTCCTGAGGATTGGCATAAGGGACGAGCAAGTGGAAGTGTTCTCCCAGTGATTTATAAAACTGTCCCGCAACAAAGGCTGAAATCACTGCAACGAGGAAATAATAAACTTGCAGCACCAAACCTCTTCGGTAGCCGATGTAAAAGCCCCAAGCCAGAACCAATAAGAGTAGGATTGAAATCATAGGGAGTCCTCAATCTTGCTCTGTTCTTGTTTGACAGCAATCAACTTGTGGCGGAGTTCTAACAACTCTTGCTCCTTGTCATCAAATTCAATCTCACGGTTGAGTTGTGTAGACAGACAATTGACCGCCAAAAGAAGCGCAATGGTTTCATCATCCGCCCCAGGCATTTGTTCTTTAATTGCTTGGTATTTTTCAGTCGCAACCTTGGCAATTTCCTCCATAAAGAGGTTGTCATGCTCGGTTGTCAAGGTTAATGTCTTTTTTCCGAATGTAAACTTATATCGATTTAGATTTGCCATAAAATTCACCTCACGATATTATACCAAATTTCGCTAACTTTGTCAGTTTTTACCAATTCTCCTGCTTTTGTGGTACAATAGAGACTATGGCAAGTATCACACTCATACCAAGTGAACAGGAAATTCAGAGCTTTTTAAGTCAGTATCAGAAGGCTCTCAGTCCTAGTAAAAATCCCTATATTCGCTATTTTTTGAGACTGCCTCAGGCAACGGTTTCCATCTATACTTCTGGAAAAGTCCTCCTGCAGGGCGAAGCTGCTGAGCAGTACGCCAGTTTCTTTGGCTATGAGGTTCAACAAGAAAACAGTGGACAAGATTTTCCTATGATTGGGACTGATGAGGTGGGAAATGGTTCCTACTTTGGCGGACTAGCTGTCGTGGCTTCCTTCGTGACACCTGACCAGTATGACTTCCTACGAAAACTCGGTGTGGGGGATTCTAAGACTCTGACCGACCAAAAGATTCGTCAGATTGCCCCTATCCTCAAGGAAAAGATTCCACATCAAGCACTACTTCTCTCACCGAGCAAGTACAACGAAGTTATCGGAGAGCGTTACAATGCTGTTTCTGTAAAGGTTGCCCTTCACAACCAGGCTATCTTTCTCCTGCTTCAAAAAGGGGTCCAGCCAGAGAAAATCGTGATTGATGCTTTTACAAGTCCAAAAAACTATGATAAGTACTTGGCGCAAGAAGCCAACCGTTTCCCAAATAAGATCACTTTGGAAGAAAAAGCTGAGGGCAAATACCTGGCTGTTGCGGTTAGCTCCATCATCGCTCGTGATCTCTTTCTTGAAAATCTAGAAAATCTGGGACGAGAACTGGGCTATCAACTGCCAAGTGGCGCTGGAACTGCATCAGATAAGGTTGCTAGTAAAATCCTTCAGGCCTATGGAATGAAAGGACTTCATTTCTGTGCCAAACTGCATTTTAAAAACACTGAAAAAGCCAAAGCACTTCTAGAAAGGTAAATCATGAATTCGTTTAAATCATTTCTAAAAGAATGGGGAGTTTTCTTCCTGATTATCGCGCTGGTAGGCCTTAGCCGCATTTTCCTTTGGAGCAATGTCCGCGTGGAAGGACACTCGATGGACCCTACCCTAGCCGACGGAGAAGTTCTCTTCGTTGTTAAACACCTCCCAATTGACCGCTTCGACATTGTGGTTGCGCATGAGGAAGAAGGAAATAAAGACATTGTCAAAAGGGTCATCGGTATGCCCGGAGATACCATCCGCTACGAAAATGACAAACTCTTTATCAACGGTGAAGAAACGAATGAACCTTACCTAGCTGAGTACCTCAACTTGTTCAAAACAGAAAAGTTGCAGAACACCTATACTGGAAAAGGATTTGAAGGCAATAAGGGAGTTTACTTTAGAGAACTTGCTCAAAAGGCACAGGCCTTTACAGTCGATATCAATTCCAATACCAGCTTCAGCTATACTGTCCCTCAAGGCGAATACCTTCTCCTTGGTGACGATCGTCTAGTCTCTAGCGACAGCCGTCATGTCGGTACCTTCAAGGCCAGCGATATAAAAGGTGAAGCAAAATTCCGTTTCTGGCCACTTAACCGTATCGGAACTTTTTAAGATAAGGAAGAGGCCGAGAATGCTAAGTCTCAGTCTCTTTTTCTATTGCAAGAAGAAGGACTTTTAGTCTCCTAGCTTGTTGAAAGAAGCTAAGGTCCAACTCTCATTAACTCATGTAAAGGAAACCTATGGAAGTTTATTTTTCAGGCACCATTGAACGCATTATTTTTGAAAACGTCAGTAATTTCTATCGCATCCTCCTCCTAGATATCGAAGATACCAATGCGGAGGACTTTGACGATTTTGAAATCATCGTTACAGGAACCATGGCTGATGTGATTGAGGGCGAAGACTATACCTTTTGGGGGCAAATCGTTCAGCACTCCAAGTATGGTGAACAGCTACAAATCAGTCGTTATGAAAGAGCAAAACCCACTAGCAAGGGTTTGGTCAAGTATTTCTCCAGCAGTCATTTTAAGGGAATTGGACTCAAAACTGCCCAGAAAATCGTTGATAGCTACGGTGACAATACCATAGACGAAATTCTGGAGCATCCTGAAAAGCTGGAAAGCATTGCTGGACTCTCTGCCAAAAACCGTGAGGCTTTTGTCTCCACCCTCCGTCTCAACTATGGGACAGAAATGGTCTTGGCAAAACTAGCTAACTACGGCATTCCCAATAAACTAGCTTTTCAGATTCAAGACTTCTACAAGGAAGAAACGCTGGATATTGTCGAAAACTATCCCTACCAACTGGTTGAAGATATCAAGGGTTTGGGCTTTACCATTGCTGACCAATTGGCTGCCGAACTAGGTATCGAAAGCCAAGCTCCCGAGCGCTTCCGTGCTGGCCTTGTCCACAGTCTCTTTCAGGGATGTATGGATACGGGTGATACCTATATGGAAGCCCGAGATTTGCTGGAACAGACCCTGACTCTCCTCGAATCTTCCCGTCCCGTGGAACTGGATCCCAGCCAAGTTGCCCAGGAATTATCTCATCTGATCGAAGAAGACAAGGTTCAGCAGATTGATACTAAAATCTTTGATAACAGCCTCTTTTTCGCTGAAGAAGGCATTCGCAGTCACTTGGTTCGTATCCTCGAAAAAGGAAAGCAGAAAAGCCAGGATCTAGAAACCATTCAAAAGCATATCGCCAGTGTTGAGGAAGAGCTGGGCATCCAATACGATACCATTCAAAAACAGGCTATCTGCGACGCTATCCAGAACAAGGTCTTTATCCTGACAGGTGGGCCTGGTACAGGTAAGACGACTGTTATCAATGGAATTATCGCTGTTTATGCCCTTTTAGAAGGGCTTGATCTCAGGAAGAAAAGCAACCTGCCGATTCTTCTCGCTGCTCCAACTGGTCGAGCGGCTCGGCGCATGAATGAATTGACAGGTTTGCCTAGCGCGACCATACATCGCCATTTGGGGATGACGGGAGACGATGATACCAGTCATCTAGAAGATTATCTGGATGCCGACTTCATCATCGTGGATGAGTTTTCTATGGTGGATACTTGGCTAGCCAACCAACTCTTCTCCAACATCTCTTCTAACAGTAAAATTCTCATCGTGGGCGATAGCGACCAGCTACCTTCTGTTAGTCCTGGACAAGTCCTAGCTGACCTGCTCCAGATACCCCTGATTCCGCAGACTCGTTTAGAACGGATTTACCGTCAGAGCGAAGAATCAACTATCGTTACCTTGGCGAGTCAAATTCGACAAGGCATCTTGCCAGCTGACTTTACCCAGAAAAAAGCTGACCGTTCCTACTTTGAAATCGCTAGTGGCCATATCCCAGCTACCATTGAGAAAATTCTTGGTGCTGCCCTCAGAAGTGGCATTCCGGCTCGCGATATTCAGGTGCTAGCGCCTATGTATCGAGGAACTGCTGGTATTGACGCCATCAACCAACTCATGCAAGACCTGCTCAATCCTCAGCAAAAGGGGCAAGTGAGCTTTGAAGCAACTCAGTGTCACTATCGAACAGGGGACAAGGTCATTCACCTAGTCAACGATGCCGAAGTCAATGTCTTTAATGGAGACCTAGGCTACATCACTGACCTGATTCCTGGAAAGTACACCGAGTCCAAACAAGACGAGATTGTCATTGATTTTGATGGCAATGAGGTCATCTACCCACGTAACGAATGGTACAAGATTCGACTAGCCTATGCAATGAGCATCCATAAGTCTCAAGGAAGTGAGTTTCCTGTTGTCATCCTGCCCATCACCAGTGCTAGCAAGCGCATGCTGGAGCGCAATCTCATCTATACAGCTATCACACGGGCCAAGAGCAAGCTCATCCTTCTTGGTGAATTACAGGCCTTTGACTATGCAGTCAAGCATATCGGGACTGCCCGCAAGACCTATCTGATTGAGCGTTTCAGTGATTTAATTGAAACTAATATTGAAGAAAGCAAACAAGCCTTCTCTGAAACTACCACAGCAAGTGACTCTGAACAATCCCACATCCTCACCGAGGAAAACTGGTCTAGCATCCCCGCTATGATCGGGATTACAGATACAGATCTCAAAGAGATTTTTGGAAAATAGTGCAGCAGAAAGCCCACCTAGTCAGGTGGGCTTTTTCTCTTTTAAGATTATTTAACTGTTGCAGTGCTTGTGATCAATTCAACAGCTTTTTTGATAGTGATATCGTGTTTCAACATGTCAGCTGAAAGTAAGTTTTGTACTTGTGCAACTTCCATGTTGTAGTCTGCTGCCAATTGCTTAATTTCTTTTTGGATTTCTTCTTCTGAAGCGTCAAATCCTTCAGCTTTGGCAACTGCTTCGATAACAAGGTTAGTCTTCGTACGTGACTCAGCTTCTGCTTCGTATTGTTTGTGAAGGTCTTCTTGAGTAGTTCCAGTGATTTGGAAGTACATGTCAGGGTTGATCCCTTGGCGTTGCAAGTTTCCAAGGAATTCATTTACTGAACGGTGAACTTCTTCGTGGATCATTTCTTCTGGAAGTTCTACGATTTCAGCGTTTTCTACAGCTTTATCGATTGCTGCGCCTTCAACGGCATCTTTGTATGCTTCTTCTTTCGCAGCAGTCAATTCTTTGCGGTATTTTTCTTTCAATTCGTCAAGAGTTTCCACTTCTTCGTCGATGTCTTTTGCAAGTTCATCGTCAAGAGCTGGAACTTCTTTAGCTTTTACTTCGTGAATAGTTGTCACGAATTTAGCTTCTTTACCTGCAAGGTCTTCTGCTTGGTAGTCTTCTGGGAATGTTACGATAACATCAACAGTTTCGCCAGCTGAGTGACCTACCAATTGGTCTTCGAAACCAGGGATGAATTGACCTGATCCAAGTCCAAGTGAGAAGTTTTCACCTTTTCCACCGTCAAATTCAACACCATCGATAGAACCAACGAAGTCAATCACAACAGTGTCGCCATTTTCAGCAGCGCCTTCTTTGATAACCAATTCAGCCAAGTTGTTGCGTTCGCGTTCGATACGTTCTTCAACGTCAGCGTCAGTTACTTCTTTTTCTACATCTACTGATACTTCAAGGTTTTTGTAGTCGCCCAATTTTACTTCAGGTTTTGTCACGACTTCAGCTGTGATAACCCAGTCTTGACCTTTTTCCATTGAAGTCACGTCAATTTTTGGTTGAGCAACCACTTCAAGACCAGCTTCTTTTACTGCAGCTTCATAAGCGTTTGGCAAAAGTGCGTTCATTGCATCTTGATAAAGAGCTTCTTCACCAAATTTTTGGTCGAAGATAGGGCGTGGAAGGTGACCTTTACGGAAACCTGGAACGTTAAGAGTTTTCTTTACTGAGTTAAATACACGGTCCAATTCTGGTTTGATTTGGTCTTGAGAGATAGTGAAAGTCAAGACACCACGGTTTGTTTCTTTGTTTTCAAATGATACAGACATTCTGTCATTTCTCCTTAAAATTTTTAATACAGTCCATTATACCATATAATAGCGACTTTTTTCAAGTAATGAATGCGCTTTTCAATAGTGCTAGAGGTACTTGCTCGCTTCCCTGATACTAAGTTCAGCCATTCTCTTCTTATTTTTTTCAATAAAACGTGCTACCCATTCGGGATTGGTTTTAGAGTAGTCTCTTAGAGCCCAGCCGATGGCTTTGTTGATAAAAAATTCTGTCTGGTCCAGATTATTGAGTAGGATCTTTTCCATTAGTTGGACATTTGTTTTCTCTTTCCTTAACAACTGATGATCAATAGCCACACGTCTCAACCAGATATTGTCTGATAGGCTCCATTTTAAAAGCACTTCTTCAAGTTCCGGATGGTTAGCCACCAAACTTCCTACTACTCGATCTAGGATATCTACCGTGTCCCACCAAGACTTGGTCACGACCAGACGCTCAAGCTCAGGCAAATCGTCCTTCGTTAGATAAGACTGCATGGCTTTCAAATAGTTAGCAGCCACATACTGGTATTCTCTAGCATCCTTTTCCCAGCAAGTGTCTACAAAATCCCAATCGATCAGCTTTGTTTTTTTCGCACTTGGAAAGTATTTTCTGTAGAGGGCATTTCTTTCAGGACCAGCAATACCTAAAAAGGGAAATTGATGACGCATATAGGCTTCCATGGGGCCTGCCTTTTTCGGATCTTTTGCTGCTTCTAGCTCCACAAGTAAATCTTCAAGACTCATCTAAAAGTCCTCCTGCCCGACCAAGTGGTGCTGAAAGGCATAGACCGCAGCCTGGGTGCGATCACTGACCTCAAGCTTGGCTAGGATGTTGGACACGTGGGTCTTGACCGTCTTGAGAGAGATGAAGAGTTCATCTGCAATGCGTTGATTTTCGTAGCCCTTAGCGATGAGTTGGAGCACGTCTCGCTCACGCGCAGTCAGCTCCTCATGAAGCTCCATATGATTACGGTGGTATTCAACCTTCTTGCTGACCTCTTGTTCAATAGCAAGCTCGCCAGCAGCCACCTTACGGACAGCGTGGAGCAATTCATCTGCACTTGAAGTCTTAAGCATATAGCCTTTGGCACCAGCATTCAAGACTGGCATGATTTTTTCATTGTCCAAGTAAGAGGTCACAATCAAGATTTTGGCTTCAGGCCATTCTTTGAGGATGGCCAAGGTAGCATCAATCCCATTCATCTCAGGCATGACGATATCCATGACAATGACATCTGGACGCAGTTCCAAGGCCAAGTCAATACCTTGAGACCCATTGGCAGCCTCGCCCACAACTTCCACATCGTCTTGGAGGTCAAAATAGCTCTTCAAGCCCAATCGAACCATTTCATGGTCATCTACCAGTAAAATTTTCATCTCTACTCCTTTATGATTCCTTGTCTAGCAGGGGAATACGGATATCAACCGCCAGTCCTTGCTTTGGAGCTGTCAAAAGTTGAATGTTTCCTGCCATATCTTCGACCCGCTCCTTGATATTTCGCAGTCCATAACTCAAGTCATCTAAACTCCCTAACTGGAAACCAATCCCATTATCCACCACCTTCAGCTGCACTTCAACATCTGTCTGATAGAGGTAGACATCTAGGCAAGATGCCTGGGCATGGCGAAGGGTATTGCTGATCAATTCCTGTAAAATACGGAAGATATGTTCTTCGATTTTCTTAGGCAATTTAGACACATTTTGCTTGAGACTAACCTTGAGATCACTCTTGTCCTCAAGCTCTTTTAAGAGGATTTGAATCCCCTCAACCAAACTCTTCTCTTCCAACTCAACTGGTCGCAAATGCAAGAGCAAGACCCGCAAATCTTTCTGGGCTGTTTCGAGGATGGCTGCGACGCTTTGCAACTGGGTCTGCATCTTTTCTCTATCCAGCTTCAAAGCCTGCTGGCTGACACCTGATAAAATCATATGGGCCGCAAACAACTCCTGACTAACCGTATCGTGCAAGTCACGTGCTATCCGCTTCCGTTCTTTCTCGATGATTGCTTCTTCCTTGACCAGGCTTTGATTTTCAGCCTTTTGAACAGCCTCTGTCAAGAGGTTGATCTTGCCAGACAAGGACTTAAAACTGGCATCCAAGTCTGGATCTGCAAAGGCAACCACCTCTTTTCCTGCTAACAGTCGCTTGAGATTGACTTGCATTTTTCTGCGAGAGATTTCTTCTATCACGCGCCAAAAGAGGGCAAAAAAGAAGGTCATGGAAAGGCTAAAGACCAAAATCAAGAAGATGAGTTTCTCTGTTTTCTCGATATCTTGTAGCAAATAGGACCAGTCTAGCTCAAAAATATCAAGTAAACTATTAGTCAAAAAAAGGATAAAGAGGAAAGAAGTCAGGCCGATTAATAGGTACGATTGCTTTTTCATCCTCTGACCACCTCCACATCGCCAACCATAGTAGTTAGGAAAATCTTGACGCTCTTGTTACTCTTGAGATAGTCTCTAGTTTCCTGATGATAGTGTTCATTGCGGAGGGATCTCTTAGGCTGATGAAGGAAGGTAAGATCTCCATAAAGACAGTTAACACTGAGGCTGATTTCCACATCAACAGGTACGATAATCCTAGTCGTTCCGACCATCTTTCTAAGGATAATGACATTGTCATGATTGGTTAGGATAACTCTTTCCAAATGAATGGTGTCCTTGCCCATGAAGCGAAAGAGGTTGATATCGTCAAACTGGCAGGTCTGGTGACTAGAGAAATGATGGAGATTACCAAACCAAGGATTGCGTTCATTTTTAACCATCACCACCTCTTCAAAGACCAAGTCCGTCTCCTCTCTTTCTTGATTCATCATTGGATAGAGAAGAAAGAGACTGTAGATCACCGCTACAAAGATGGCTAAAATCACAAAGGGATTGAGCATGACGATAAAAAAGAAAAGAATAGTCGCCACAAGGAGGAAAACGTTGTTGCCCTCTTTACCTATATAATAGCGGAGCAAGAGCAAAAAGAGGAATAGAATCAGCAGAAAACGCGAAAAATGCTCTGATACCATCAAAATCAGAGCTCCCGTCAATAAACAGGCTTCGATAAATAAAAAGATTTGAAATTTTTTCATAGATGCATCCTCTCCCTTCTATTTTATCACAATTCAAAAAAGTCACCTCGGTCTGAGGATGGAAAAAGGCAATGGGACAGAAATCGCTCCTACAAGCTAGGTTCTTTCAGCCCAATACCGTTGGACAAAAGGCTAAGAAAAAGGGCGGGATTCTTGTCCCGACCTCTCTACGTCTGATCTTTTGCTTCTTTGAGTTTGCCATAAAGAATATAGTCTACGTTTTGCAGATCCGCTATGGTGGCACAGTTAAGGGCACACATGATCAAACGCAGATCGTCTTTCCAGCCTTGGACAATGCCAATCACCTCTTCGACGGAATAGGTTTCAATCAACTCTAGAACGGTACGTGACAGTCCCACAGCCTTGGCTCCAAAGACCAGGCACTTAATCATATCCAGCGGGTTCCGAACACCTCCACTGACCAAGAGTTCGACCTTGTCTTTCCAGCCTTGGGCATTGAGAAGGGCTTGCATGGTGGATTGTCCCCATTGATTGAGGTAGTCACGCTGACCACTGCGACGATTTTCGATATAGGCAAAGCTAGTACCACCACGACCCGACAAGTCAACCGTTCGAACACCCAGTTCATAGGCTCTTTCGATAGTCTTCACATCCATCCCAAAGCCCACTTCCTTTAAAACGATTGGAACAGGGATGCGCTTACTGTAATCTGCTAGATGCGATTGCCAGTTTCTAAACTTCCTTTCTCCCTCAGGCATGAGCAATTCCTGCATGACATTGACATGCACTTGCAAAAGCAAAGGATTCATCTCTTGCACAGTCTGAAGTCCTAACTCAAAAGGCTTGTCCAAGCCAATATTGGTTCCTAGGAGGAGATTTGGATGGCTAGATTTGACAGAAAAAGAGTCATCTGTTGGATCTTTGAGGGCTGCGCTATAAGAACCCGTTACAAACAAAATCCCACAGGCTTCTGCCACCTGAGCCAGCTTTTGATTGATTTCTCTCCCCTTTTCGCTCCCACCTGTCATGGCATTGATATAAAAAGGAAAGTCCCATTTTCGACCAGCAAACTCAGTAGACAAATCAATCTCATCCAGGTCATAAAGAGGCAGGGAAGAATGAATCAACTCTACCTCATCAAAGCTATTATAGGAACTTTTTTGCTCAAGGGCATAGCGGATGTGCTCGTCCTTACGATTTGTCGTCATGTCCAATCCTTTCTTGGTATAAGAGCTCAATCCCCAGATCGGCCCAACGATTTTTTAAGGTTTCAGTTGATTGCGCATCAAAACTCAAGGCAATCCCACAGTCACCACCACCTGCACCGCTGCTCTTAGCAACAGCCAGCAAATCTTGACTGGCTTCTTTCAACTGTCTCAGCGAAGGTGTGTATATATCTGTGCTCAAACCTTCTAAAAGCTGACTGGCTGTTTCCACCTGCTCGATGATTTTTTCTGCATTCCCCTGCTCCAAGGCTTCTACCAAAGCAGATACCGTTGTTTTTGAGGAAGTTAAAAAATTCGGATTGATATTTTGTTTGATTTGTTGGACCATATTACTAGACACAGCCACTTCCTTAGTCCATCCCACTAGGAAATCACATTCTAGACCTGGTTGCACTTGTGAGATAGAAAAGCCCCAATCACGCTCCAAAACTGTTGCCAAGTTTTCTTCTTCCAACCACGCAGCTATCTTCTTTCGATCAAAAGACTGGTAGAGAACCAAATCCTCTGCAACGATACAGGCAAGGTCTCCCATGGAGCCATTATCGCCTCTCTTGAGCAAGACCGCGCTAGCCAGCTTGAACAAGAGTTCCGGATCAACCGTAATATCATATAGAGCCAGCAGGGCATTGATCACCAAGACAACGACGCTACCACTCGAACCCAGACCAAACTTTTTGCCTTCTCGTTCCATTTTTCCACGGATTTCCAAGGAAAAAGGTCGCAAGGCTTGCCTACGATAAACGAGGAAATCTTCCACTAGAGCAATCGTTTCTTGAATCAAGCTGTAGTCAGGATTTGGTGTCAAGTCTACTGCGAAATCAAACATGTCTGAGTAGATACGATAGTTCTCAGAAAAAGCAATCTCAGCCTTCATATAGATGGGAATAGCCTTTATCAAGGCTAACTGCCCTGGCTCTAGAATAGCATATTCACCTGCCCAATAGAGTTTCCCGCAAGTTTTAACAGCAATCATCTTGGCTCAAATCCTTTGTTTTTGACACAATCAAGCGATAACGTTGACCGAAAATTTCTGAGAGGTGTTCCAAGTCTTCCTCTTGACAGAGGACCTTGACATTGGGACCAGCATCCATGGTAAAGTAGCAGGCCTCTCCTTGCTCGCGAAGTTGACGGACAAAGTCCATAGCTTCATAAGTCGCATCCGTTAGATAAGAAAAGGCTGGCGATGCTGTTTTTGTCGTAGCGTGCATGGCTAGGGCATTTTTCTCCGTTAGTTCCCCAACCTTGGCAAAGTTATTCTCTTTGAGATAAACCAGCATATCCTGATAATCCTTCTCAGACTGGCGTACCCAGTCATCAAAGGTCGTCGAGGTTTCCACACAAAGTTTCATCCCATCACGGCTAGAAATTGGTTTTTTCTTGTCCTCTAGCACCAACATGATCATAGCTAGTTTCAAGTCTGTCTCTACAGGGTAAATCTCTCCACTATCCTTATCCCAGGCACCCAGTGGTCCATAAAAACTCCGAGAAGAAGAACCAGAAGCAAACTTAGCCTCCTGTGCCAACTGACTCCGATCCAAACCAAGCTGGAAATAAGAATTGCAAGCCTTTACCAAGGCGGACAAACCGCTGGAACTGGAGGATAAACCCGCTGCAGTCGGCATGTTGTTTTGGGTATCGATACGGACAAAGCCCTCACCTGCTGGACGATAGCGGTCGATAATCTTGCTCATCTTGGCATGCTCCGCCTCATTTTGGAGCTGACCATTGATATAAAAGGCATCAGCTGTCGCATGGGCTTGTAGAGGCGACAAGGTCGTCTCTGTATACATATTTTCCAAAGTTAAAGAAATACTGCTAGTAGCAGGAACCATCTCTTTTTCTTTTCTCTTTCCCCAGTATTTGATAATGGCAATATTTGCGTAGGAACGTACTGTTACAGGCTTTCGATCCATGTCTGAACAGCTCCTTTCTCTTCTAATCGTTTTGCTAGTTCTTGCGCTTGGTCCAGATTGGCTACCAAGGCGATAATACAGCCTCCTAGTCCACCACCACTCATCTTGGCACCTAGAGCACCATTGCTAAGAGCCGTTTCAACGAGGGAGTCTGCCTCAGGGCTGCTGACACCAATTTCTTTTAAATGTAAATGCGCTTGACTGAGGATTTGTCCCAGCCCTTCAGCATCTTTTCGTCCAATCGCATCTTCTGCTTGCTGGGTCAATTCTCCCAAGGCATGCAAAAACGGTAGGGCATCCTTCCCCTTGCTTTGAACCACTTGGATGGCTTCACGAGTGTGACCATACACGCCCGTATCAGCAATCACCAAATAGGCGGATAGATCCATCTCAAGCTCTGAAAATCCAACGTTTTTAATAAAGCGAATAGGCTGGTCGCTGAGACAGGTCTTAGCATCCAAACCACTTGGATTCATATGGGCAATCATTTCAGCCCGATTGACCAAGATTTCCAATACATCATGAGGCAAGTCGGCTTGATAGTAGTCAAAAACAGCTCGAATGGCTGCTATACTGATAGCTGCTGACGAACCCATCCCTCGTTTTTCAGGGATAGCTGAGTCAATCACACAGCGAATGCAGGCATCCTTGATATTTAGATGCTCAAGCGAAGCATACACCGCCATAGACAAGGTATCCTCCTCATAGAGACGCCATGGACTCGCTGCAGGAACTACCTTACAAGTCACTTCCACCTCTAAGAGAGGCAAGGAAATAGCAGGATAGCCGTAAACGACTGCATGCTCTCCTATTAAAATAATCTTACTATGTGCCTGACCGACACCAATTTCTTTTGTCATTTTTTCCTTTTGCTAGACGAAAAGACCGTCTTATTTATCATACAAGTATTTATTCTTTCCTATCTATTTTATTATATTTTCACAAAAAAAGCGATTGTTTCCTTCACAATCGCCTCTTTCATTATTGAACCCATTCGCCATTATAGTTGACGTAATAGCCTTCTACGGTCGTATTCACTGCTAAAGCACCTGAACTATAAGCGTAGTACCATTTGCCATTGACTTGGAACCAGCCTGTCTTCATATCGCCATTACTTGCATGTAGGTAGTACCAAGTTGAGCCGTCTTGAAGCCAGCCTGTTACCATAGCTCCTGATGAACGGAGATAGTACCACTTGTTACCAACATAAGCCCACCCTGTCTTCATATCACCATTTTGAGCATCTAAATAGTACCAAGATGAGCCTTCTTGATACCAGCCAGTCGCCATAGCTCCTGATGAACGAAGATAGTACCACTTATTGCCAAGTTGTTTCCAACCAGTTTGCATGATACCAGTTTCTGGATCTAAATAGTACCATGGAGCAGGTTTGCTTCTGTCAATGCCAAAAATAACATGAAAATCTTGAGTCCAACCCTTAGCCATTTCACCAATTGGTAGTGGATAGTAAGAATCATCGCCAGAATTTCCAAGCTTATTTAAATAATACCAATGACCATCTTCATAAATCCAACCTGTCTTCAAGGCGTAATCTTCATCGAAGTAATAGGTTCTCTTCTCGGTAGAAGGATTGTACTGTTCACCATATACTTTTCCTGTATTTTCAGACGATTTTGCCTCTAAGACTTGTTTCTCTGTCTGTTCTAGCAAAGCACCATCTTGTCCAAAATAGTACCACTTCTGTTGAAGTCCGATTTCTAAGACTGGATTGTTAGAGAATAAATTATCACGATAGCCTGTCCCAGGAATTTCTAAGTATTGCCAACCGACAACCATCTCTCCTCTACCACCAAAATAGTACATTTTCCCGTCTATTTTATGCCAGTAGATAGCCTTATTCTCATCTTTTATATAATATTTTCTATTGTCCTTTTCAGCAAACTGTCCACCTGTGGTATCCGCCAATACGGTACTTGTCGCTAGCAAAGCAAAGAAAAAGACTGCTAGTCCAACTTGCATCATTTTTTTCAAAAATTTCATTAGATTTTTCCTCCATAACTGATTGTAGCAAAGGTCTGATTGTATGTCAATATAGAAAAATTCACAAAAAAGCAGTTCCAAATGAACTGCAACTGCTTTTCTATTCTTGCATGGTGTAACCAACACCACGCACGGTTTTAATGTAGCTTTTTTGACCTTTTACGTCAAGCTTGCTACGTAGATAACGGATATAAACATCCACGATATTGGTTTCTGTCGCACTTTCATACTTCCAAACACTTTCCAACAACTGCTCACGAGTCAAGACCTTCTTGCTTCCCATGAGAGTGGCCAAAAGGTCATATTCACGGCGCGTCAGAGCAATCATCTCCTCGCCACGATAAACGGTATGATGTTCTACATCCATACGCAGGTTGCGATAAGACGTTGGAACCTTCATCTGACTACAGTGCTGGTCAATGAAGTCCCGACCTCGGAAAATCGCTGAAATACGAGCTACTAGATTATCAATAATCACTGGCTTATAGATGTAAGAAACGGCGAAGCGCTGGATTGTCTCAATCTGGTCTTGCAATTCTTCGCGATGGTCCAAGACCATAATCACTGAGGCTGGTTTTGTCCGACTCAGCTTGTCTGCAAAATCCTGGGCCGTCATATCCCCCAGATGAGCATTCAGTAAAATCAAGTCATAGTCCGTCTGGAGAGCCATGGAGAGGGCTTTTTGCCCCTCCTCTACAAGATCAACTCGGTATTGCTCTTTTTGGAGTTCCAGACTGAGAAAATGAGCGAGATTTCGTTCTTTCTCAAGTAATAAAATCCGTTTCCCCATGGCAGACCTACTTATTTTTCGTCATACCAAGAGTAGTGGAAGGTTCCTTCTTTGTCTTTACGTTGGTAAGTGTGGGCACCAAAGTAGTCACGTTGGGCTTGGATCAAGTTAGCTGGAAGGTCAGCTGAACGGTAGCTATCAAAGTAAGTAATAGCTGCTGAGAAAGTTGGTACTGGTACACCAGCTTGAACAGCAAGAGCTACGATATCACGCACTGCTTGTTGGTACTTGGCAGTAACATCCAAGAAGTACTCATCCAAGAGAAGGTTTGCAAGGTCTGCATCACGGTTGTAAGCATCTGTGATCTTTTGCAAGAAACGAGAACGGATGATACAGCCATCACGCCAGATAGAGGCGATGTCCGCAAATGGCAAGTTCCAGTTATTTTCTTTAGAAGCCACACGCAATTGGGCAAAACCTTGTGCGTATGAGATAATTTTTGAGAAGTAAAGGGCTTGACGAATCTTTTCAATCAACTCAGCCTTATCACCTTCAAATTTGAAAGCAGCTGGTTTCGGAAGGACCTTGCTAGCATGTACACGCTCTTCTTTGTATGTAGAGATGTAGCGAGCAAATACTGACTCAGTGATAAGTGACAATGGCACACCAAGGTCAAGAGCTGATTGGCTAGTCCATTTACCAGTTCCTTTGTTTCCTGCAGCATCCAGGATGTAGTCTACGATTGGTCCATCTTGACCTTCATCGTCTTTACGGCTCAAGATATCAGCTGTGATTTCGATCAAGTAGCTGTCCAACTCGCCCTTGTTCCACTCAGTAAAGATTTCAGCCATATCTTCTGCAGAAAGGCCTAGCAAGTGTTGCATCAAGTCATAGCTTTCTGCGATTAATTGCATGTCACCATACTCGATACCGTTGTGAACCATTTTCACATAGTGACCAGCTCCATCAGGACCGATGTAAGTCACACATGGTT